>JAOZQC010000025.1 GCA_029932425.1 Planctomycetota bacterium
AGGACAGCGCGGGCGTGCCCGTCGCAGTTGGGCTGCGGGCATGCCCGCGCTGTGAAGGAACCATACGGAGGCGGGGAAGCGTGACCCCCGGTCCGCGGTTTCGCCGCCGCCGGGCTCTCGCCGTCCCTCCCCCGCCGAGCGGGGCCCGCGGGACACACGCCGCGCCGTGGGAAGTGCCGGAGCGGACCTGTAAGCCGGGTCCTGTGGGGCGGTTTACGGGTCTCCCCTTCGTCCCGCCCGGCGGCCATTCCTCTGCGACGGACGTCGCCGTCCGCCTGAAACGACCTACCCGGAGGTCGAGCGGCGCGGGCCACGCCATCCCTCCCTATTCGGTCTTTCACCGGGTGGGGTTTGCCGTGCCCGGCGTGTCACCACGCCGGCGGTGAGCTCTTACCTCGCCGTTTCACCCTTGCCTGTGCCCGGCGCCCCGCGGGACACCGGGCCATCGGCGGTCTGTTCTCTGTGGCACTTTCCCTGGCCTCGCGGCCGGTGGGCGTTACCCACCACCCTGCCCTGTGGTGCCCGGACTTTCCTCGACGGCCCGAGGGCCGCCGCGGCCGCCCGGTCCGCTCCGGCGGGGACATGATACCATGACGAATGTGCCCGGAACTCCTTGCCCGGCCCCCCGACTTGGGATAGCATCCGGTCGAGGAGCATCTCCGAGCCCGTGCCGGAGGCGGCGTGAGCGCCGCGATCACGTGAACGTGGTCCCCTCGCTCCCTTTTCGCATTCTTCTCCCGGCCTGACCCGATTCGGCGCCTTGCCGACCGCCGCGGCCGGGGACACCTTCTTCGGGGAAGGAACCGAACGTGGGGAACAGACCCAAGTCGAGATCGAGGTCCCGATCCCGTTCCCGGTCCCGGTCGAGATCCCGCTCCCGCCCCCAGGGCGAGCGTCCGCCGCGCGGCGAGCTCACGGACACCGAGGGCGTGCTGGAGATCATCCCGGACGGGTACGGTTTCCTCCGGAAGGCGGAGCACAGCTACCTCGCCAGCTCGGACGACATCTACGTGCCCGCCGGCCTGCTCCGGCGCACCGGTCTCAAGCAGGGCACGTACGTCAAGGGGAAGGTGGCTCCCCCGCGCAAGCCGGGCCAGCGGCCCTCCCTGGCGAAGGTGGAGGAGGCGGACGGCGCCGACCTGGAGACCTACCGGGCCCGGACCCCGTTCAAGAACCTCACCACCATCGATCCCAACGAGTGGCTCCGGCTGGAAGGGGACAATCCGGACCCCACCCTGCGGGTCATCGATCTCCTCTGCCCCATCGGCAAGGGGCAGCGCTGCCTCATCGTCTCCCCGCCGCGCGCGGGCAAGACGATCATGCTCCAGCGGATCGGCAACTCCATCAACGTGAACTACCCGGAGATCAAGGTCTTCGTCCTCCTCATCAACGAGCGGCCGGAAGAGGTCACCGAGATGCGCCGCACCATCCGCGGCGAGGTGATCTCCTCCTCCCTGGACGACCTGGCCCCCCAGCACATCAAGGTGGCGGAGATGACCCTCGCCCGGGCCCAGCGCCTGGTGGAGGCGGGAGAGGACGTCCTCGTCCTCGTGGACTCCCTGACCCGCATGGCCCGCGCCTACAACATGGAGATCGAGTCCAGCGGCCGCACGCTCTCCGGGGGCGTGGACTCCCGGGCCCTGGAACGCCCCAAGGCGCACTTCGGCTCGGCCCGCAAAGTGGAGAACGGCGGCTCCCTCACCATCGTGGCCACCTCCCTCGTGGACACCGGGAGCCGCATGGACCAGGTCATCTTCGAGGAGTTCAAGGGCACGGGGAACTGCGAGATCGTTCTCTCCCGCGAGCTGGCCGACCGGCGGATCTTCCCCGCCATCGACGTGAGCAAGTCGGGCACGAGGAAGGAGGAGAAGCTCCTCCCCCCGGAGGTCCTGAAGCGCACGTGGGTCCTCCGCCGCGTCCTCGCCAAGATGAAGGTCATCGAGAGCATGGAGCTCCTCGTGAAGAAGCTCGAGGACACGCCGAACAACGCCACCTTCCTCCACGCCTTCCGGACGGAGTAGCCTGCAAAACTGGGGTACGGCCCCATGGCCTGCAAGTCCGGGGCCAGGCCTCCCGCCGTCCCGCTCCCCCGCCCTTCCCTTTCGGGGTGGCGAACCCGAGCCGGCTCGTCTCCTCCCTCGTTCCGGATGCGCCTCGCGCGGAACCGGTTCCGGGCCCCGGACGCGAGGGAATCCGAAGAACACAGCCGCCGCGCCCGGCGGCGCCGTTCCGGACGCACCGGTCGAGGCGGCCGTTCTCCCCGCCCAACCCTCCCGCGGCGGGGCGCGGCGGTCGCGGAACCCGCAGCCTCGAGGGCGGTGAGAGGAGATGGACCGGCGCTCGGCGGCGTTCCGGGAGAATGAAAAAGTCGTGCCTGTCAGCGATGTTTCATTTATCGGGCTTGAGGGCCAGGGCGGCGTCGAACTCCGGGACGATGATCTTCTTCAGGCCCCGGGCGGGGTTCTTTACCTTCCCGCTCCTCTCGAGCTTCTTCTTCGCGGAGAGGAGTTTCTTCCGCGCCTTCAGCAGGAACTTCTTCGCGGCCGCGGGTCCCGTCTTCCCGCTCCTCTTCCCGGAGGCGCCCGCCAGGATCTCGTCGACCTTGGCCAGGGCCGCATCCAGGCTTTCCCGGGAGTCCGCCAGCAAGGCCACGGCCGCCGTCGGGTTCGGAGTCTCGCCGTCCACCCCGTCGAACGCGTCCACCTGCGCATCCACGGCCTGGAAGATCTTCGCCACCGCCTCGTCCTCGGCGGAGGGGGCGGGGGGCATTCCGTTCTCCGCCACCCGGAAGTGATCGAACCCGATCCGGTCCTGCTTCTCGATGTGGAACACCCCCACCGTGGGCCGCACGGGAAGCATCTGGCCCGTGACGTCGATCTCCGCCAGGAGATCGTAGGAAGCGCCGGTGCCGTGCGGGCGGGAGTAGTAGCGGAGCTTCGACCCGTCATGCTCGATCGCCACGTCGACCTTCCTCACCCCGGGGTAGAACTTCGACCCGTGGGTGCCCGGGGCGCTCAGGTGGCTCGCGGCGAAGACGTTGAGTCCCCCCGACACGTACTGGGCGGAGATGCCGTAGAACTGGAGCGGGCTCGAGCCCACCGCGTCCAGCTCCGACCCGAAGGTGCCCGTGGAGGAGGCCTCGCCCCCGTACACCCCGTAGGTCACCTCCCAGCGGAACGGAGGCCAGAGGTTCCTCTTCAACAGGATGAAGCCGGACCCGGGTGCCCTGCCCCGGACCTGCACCCCCAGGTAATGGTCGTTCCCCACACGCTTCTGGGACCAGCGGAGGTTGCTTCCCCCCTTCTTTCCCAGACTCGTCACGCACCCCGTGGCCAGAACGAGGAGCGCGAGCAGAACCACCGGCACCACTCTCTTCATGAGGACCTCCTTCCTTGATCTCGGCCCGACCGGACCGCCTCTCCCCGGGCGGATGCCGCGAGATCAGGCTACCTTCCGCCGGGAGGCTCCGCAAGCCCCCGGCCCGGGCGGCGGGGGGTCGGAGACCGCGCCGGATCCCGCCGTGCGAGGACCACGAGCCGGGGGGAGAGGTCTTCGATGCGGGGCCGGGCGATCCCCACCCGGTGGAGCCCGGCACGCGCCGCCACCCCGTCCCCCTTCCGGATCTCCTCCTCCGAGAGCTCCGGCCCCTTGTAGAGGACGAGCCACCCTCCCGGGGCGAGGAGCGCGGCCGCTTCCCGCACCACGCCGGCCACGGAGCCCACGGCCCGCGAGGTGACGAGGAGAAAGGCCCCGGCCAGGCCGGGGTCCCGGTGCGCCAGCTCGCGGCCGCGCCCCTTCACCACGGTGACCCGCGCCAGGCCGAGCTCGCGCACCGCGCCTCTCAGGAACCCCGCCTTCCTCCCCCGGGAGTCCACGAGAGTGGTCCGGAGGTCGGGCCGGGCCACCGCCACCGGGATCCCCGGGAATCCCGCCCCCGTTCCGAGATCGAGGTACCGCGCATCCTCCGGCACCTCGAGACCCAGCTCCCGGAGACCGGGGAAGAGGGCGAGCGAGCCGAGGTAGAGCTTCCCCACCGCCTCCGCAGGGTCCGTGATCCGGGTGAGGTTCGTCCGGCGGTTCGCGGCGAGTACCAGCCCGTAGTGCCTCCGCAGGATCTCGGCTCCCGCCTCCCCCAGGGGGACGCCGATCGCCTCCGCCCGCCGGGCGAGGTGCGCGAAGGGGTCCGGGGCCGCCACGTCCTTCAACGGTCGCGGCCGGGTCGGACGCGGGGCCCCATCCGGCGCCGGATCCGGTCCAGCTCCCGGAGCTGTTCCTCGGTGAGAATGCTCTCGAGCTCCTTCCGGAGCTGCCGGCGGAGATCCTCGAAGGCCGCCCGGGCCGCCTTCCGCTCCCCGGACTCCATGAGCCTGCGGGCGTCGGCCTCCCGCTTCTTCAGGCGGGCCATCGCCTCTTCCAGGGCCTTCTTCTGGTCCTCCGTGAGCGTGAGACGCCGCTCGATGAACTCCCGCTGGACGTCGAAGAAGTCCCGGCCCCGGCGATCGATCCGCCGGGGAGATCCGAAGGGTCCCCGGCCCATGCGCTCCAGGCGCCGCACCAGGTCGCCGAGCCGGGCCCGGGCGGGGCCCCTCGCCGTCTCCCGGGCCTTCCGCAGATGGGGGAGCGCCCCGCGACCGAGGGCGAGGATCGCGGCCTCCGCGGAGCGCCGCACCAGCTCGTCCCCGCTCCCGAGAGAGGAGAGGAGCTTCCCCAGCCAGGCGAGGGCCTCGTCGGAAAGCGGCGGCACCCCGCCCGCCGCCGCGGCTCCGGGAGGCGGAGCCCCGGGCTTCGGCCGCCCGGGCGATGCGGACTCCGGCTTCCCCGGCTTCCGCCCTCCCCCCTCCGGCGCGCGCCACCGGATCGTGCAACCCGCGGGGATCGTACGGCCCGTGAGCACCGCGTCCCCCCCCAGCACCGCCTCGAGAACCGGGGAGAGTCCCGCGAGGTTCCCCCGGTAGCGGAGGATCCCGGACGTGTCGAAGAGGTAGAAGGTGGGCGTCACCTCCGCGCCCAGCGCCCTCGCCAGCCGGCCCCCGGGGTCGATCCGCAGCCGGTGCTCGAGCCCCGCTTGCTTCCCATAGGCGGCCAGGCCCTCGGCCGTCTCGCCTGCACCGGGGTACACGGAGAGGAAGAGGGCGCCCTTCGCCTTCCGCACCAGCCCCGGGAGCTTCCCGTCCGCCCGCCGGCTGTAGGGGCAGGTGGTGCTGGTGACGTCGATCACCACCGCCTTCACCCCGGGGGCGGCCAGGATCGCGGAGAGCCTCGTCCCCTCCCCCGGACCCAGGGGGAGGAGGAGATCCGGCCCCGCCTCGCCCACCCGGGGGGCGCCTCCCGCGGCGGAGGGATCCGCACCCCCGAGGGCGGCGAGGAAGAGGACGAGGATGGGGAACGAGGGGCGCTTCATCGGTCTGCCCTTCCTCCGGGTCAGCGACGCCGCGAGGAGAACTGCTTGTTCACGTTGTTCATGATCCGGCGCGCCTTCCGGTAGCCCACTTCCTTCTTCAGGCGCTTCTCGAGGTCGTTCTTCAGCTCCTTCAGGACCTTGTAGTCCCGGTTCGACCAGGCCGACCAGGCCTCCTCGGCGAACCCGGAGAGCATCTCCTCCACCTTCTTCCGCTGCTCGTCCTCGAGCTCGACGCCCTCGAGCGCCCGGTCCACCGCCCGCTTCCGGGCCCGGCTGATCCAGTCGGCGCCCCCGCCTCCCCCCGGAGCCTCGCGGCGCTCCTTCGCGATCTTCTCGCGGACCTCCTGCTCCAGCTTCTTCCGGTCCGCCTCGGAGAGATCCTCGAGCTTCACGGGCTTCTTCGCCTCCTTCTCGAAGCTCCGGATGAGCTTCTCGATCTCGGCGAGGAGGGCGGCGTCGTGGTCCGGCCGGGCCTTCGCCCGGGCGACGAGAGCCTTCAGCTCCTTCAGGATCCGGCGGAGAGGGGTGGCCGGTTTCTTCCCGGGTTTCGCGGAGCCCTCCTTCGAACCCCGGTCCGGGCTCTCTCCTGCGTCCGGCGCCTTCCGGTCCGCCGGCCCCGGGTCCTCCCCCGCGAGACCGGGCGCCGAGCCGGCCAGCAAGAGGACCAGGAAAAGCGCGAAGCTGCGAATCATGAGATTCCTCCCCCCGGCCCGAGGCCGGGTGCGGGCGATCAGCGGTACCGGTCCCGGTTCCGCATGAGGTACCGGAACCATCTCGCGATCGCCTTCCTGCGATCCCGCTCGGGGGCCTCCGGGCGATAGCCCAGGGTCTTCCCCGTGACCTTCTTCAGCACCCGGATGGCAAGCTTCCGGGTCAAGAGATCCGAGCTGTAGAGCGCGTCGATGAGCCCCCTCAACTCGGCGAGCCTCACGTTCTCCTTCCCGAGCTCGTCGGCGGCCTTCTCCCGCTCCGCCCGGGAGAGGCCCGGGTCGCCGAGCCGGCGCACGGGGGACGAGGATCGCCCACCCCCCCGCCCGGGTCCGCGGCGGGGTCCCCCCCCGGAGGAGCCCGGATCGGGCACGGGGACCACGTTCCCTTTCGGCGGCTCCAGCTCGGGCACCGCCTCGTCGTCCACCTCTTTCGGATCGTACCCGATCCGGTGCTTTTCGAGCCAGGGGACGGCCAGTTTCCCGGCGATCTCGAGCCTCGTCACCTTCAGGCCGGAGTCGAGGACGTAGAGACCGGGCGAGATCGCGGCGAACCTCGCGTAGCGGTCGGAGGCGTCCATCGTCCACCCCGCGAAGACGAAGCGGTTCCGCTCTCCCACCTTCCGCACCGTCACCTCGATCGCCCCGCCCGCCGGAAGCTCCGGCTTCCGCGTGCGGCGGAGGTAGCGGAACTGGGCCGCCCCGGGGCGCCCGCCGTCCTCCGCGCCCACCACGGTGATCATGTGCTGCTTCAGGGGCTGGCGGTCCCGGCGGGAGAAGAAGCAATCGGCCAGGGCGAAGAGGAGGAAGGGCTCCGGAGAGGCGGGGTCCAGGAGGATCGCGCCGATGTCCCGCGGGTCGGGGGAGACGACGGTGAACGAGACCGAGAGGTCCCGCTCGAAGAGGGCCCGGGAGACGAGCGCCCCGCTTCCCCGGGCGTGGAGGGCCCCGTCCTTCACCGTGAAGACGGCGGTGCCCTCCGTCCGGAACGGGTTGGTCTCCGTGAAGTCGGCGAGCTGCTTCGCATCGGAGAAGTCGTAGACGAGGCGGATCCGCCGCGCCTTCCACTTCGTGACCTTCCCCGCGAAGAAGGAGGTGACCTCGCGGGTGCCGGGGGCCGCGCGGTCCTCGCCTCCCCGCGCTCCCTCCCCCCTCCCGGACCACAGGAGGAGCAGGGCGATGATGATCGAAGTGCGCACGGCAGGACCTTTCCCGGCTGCTCCGGGCATGGATGACCACTCCGTTGGACGACGCCCCGGGCGGAGATGTTCTCTCCAGTGTATACCACTCCGGGGGGGAGATGTTTCGCCCCTCTCCCCCGCGGAAAAACCATGCCGGCCCCGGGGACTGCCCCTATGCTGCCCGGCTCAGGGCCCCTTCGATCGGAGCGAACCGCGGCATGGCGTGGAGAGAGCCGGATCACGATCCCGAATCCGAGGCGCCGGAGCCCTGCCCGCGATGCGCCGGGTTGCCCGGCCGACCCCCCGCCGGGGACGCGGAGGCCTCCACCTGCCCCACCTGCGGCCGGCCGCTGCCCCTGCCCGCGGGGCTCCCCGGGGGGACGATCCTGACCCACCTCCTCTTCTACCGGGTCCTGGGACAGACCCTCGAGGAGGTCTGGCGGACGGCGCGGGACGTGCTGGAGGACGAGGGGCTGCGGACGAGCCTCCTCGCCCCGCTGCCCCCGGATACCCCGGACGCCTGGATCTCGCTGAACCGGGCGGAGGTGCCGGACCCGGTGACCCCCGCCGTGCTCGAGGTGGTGAGGAAGGAGGGGGCCGAGGACAACGTGGGGGTCCACCGCCTGCTCTTCGCCCTCCGGAAGCGGCGGGCGCTCCTCACGGCGATCCTCAAGGAGACGTTCGGGGCGGGCTTCCAGAGGGACGAGGCCCGGGTCGCGGCCCGGCTCGGATTCCGGCTGCACACCGTGAAGGCCGCCGTCCAGGGGAAGAAGCTGGTCCGGGTCTGAAGGCGAGGAGAGGGGAAGCAGGGTCCACGGGATGAAGCGAAGAAGACCCCGGCCCACGGCCATCGGCGAAGCCGCCTCGGAAGGACGGGAGATCCCCTTCCTCGCGAGATTCCTCCTCCTGCTCGCGGTCCTGTTCCTCTTCTTCGTGAGCATCAGCCTCATGGGGGGAGCCCTGAAGGCCCTCACGAAGTCCACCGTGCTGCAGCTCCTGAAGCAGGCCACGGAGCACCCGGTGGTGGGCCTCCTCATGGGCATCCTGGCCACCAGCATCATCCAGTCGTCGTCCACCACCACCTCCGTGGTGGTGGGCTTCACCGCGAGCGGAACGCTGAGCCTCGCGGCGGCGATCCCCATGATCATGGGCGCCAACATCGGCACCACGGTGACGAACACCCTCGTCTCGTTCGCGCAGGTCCGCCGTCACGACGCGTTCGAGCGGGCCCTCGCCGCGGGCACCGTCCACGACTTCTTCAACATCCTCGCCACCGCGATCCTCTTCCCCCTGGAGATCTCCACCCACATCCTCCAGCGCTCCGCCACGTGGCTGGAGGGCCATGTGATCGGGGCGTCCTTCGGGAAGGTGGGGGGGCTGAAGGCCCTGATCCACCCCATCGTGCACCAGACCATGGAGCTCCTGCAGGTCCCCTGGATCTCCCTGGTGCTCGCCCTCATCCTGCTCTTCGTCTCCCTGACGCTGATGGTCAAGATCATGCGGTCCATCTTCGTCAAGCGCATGGCCCGGACCCTGGACCGCGTGCTCTTCCGCAACGACGGCACGGCGTTCTTCCTGGGCCTGATCTTCACCGTCCTCGTCCAGTCCTCGAGCGTCACCACGTCGCTCATCGTGCCGATCGTGGGGGCCGGCCTCCTCACCGTGCGGCAGATCTTCCCCTACACCCTCGGGGCGAACGTGGGGACCACGGTGACCGCCTTCCTGGCGGCGCTGGCGGCGGCTTCCTCGGTGATGCTCACGGGCGACGCCTCCGTGGACCAGGCCGCGATGGCCGCCGCGAACGCGGGGGTGACGGTGGCCATCGTCCACCTGTTGTTCAACGTCTTCGGCATCCTCCTCATCTACCCGATCAACTTCATACCGATCTGGCTGGCCACCAAGCTCGCGAAGTACATGACCGTGTCCCGGAGGCGGGTGGTCCTCTTCGTGTTCGTGTACTTCGGCATATACCTTGCACCGCTGGCGATCCTGCTGCTGTTCTGACGCCCGGGCGGCCCGGCCGGGCCGCGGGAGGTGGTGACATGTGGAGAGACCTCTGGAACTTCCTGGCCCGGAGCGAGACCCTCCTCGACGAGGCGCGCGCCGAGGCCCTGGAGATGCTCGACCTCGCCCGAGAGATGTTCGACGCCGTGCTCACCGCGATGGAGGAGGAGGTCCACCGGGACGTGCTCGTCCGGATCGGCCGCATGGACCGCGTGCTGAACTCCAAGCAGCAGTCCGTCCGGGAGAAGGTCTTCCAGCACCTGGCGGTCTCGAAGGGGAGCGACCTTCTCTCCGGCCTGATCCTCACCAGCATCGTGATCGACCTGGAGCGGATCGGGGACTACACGAAGAACATCGGGGAGATCGTGAGCTTCATTCCGGGGAAGCTCGAGTTCGCGGAGTGGGAGGAGCGATACCGGAGCGTGGCGAACCGCACCCGGGAGATGTTCGAACGGACCCGGGAGGCATTCGACCGGTCGGATGCGGACGCGGCGCGGGAGCACATCAGCTTCTACCAGGACATCTCCCGGGACGTCGACCACGCCCTCGAGGAGATCCTGAAGAAGGGCGCCCCCGAGGACACGGTGGAAAAGCGCATCCTGGGCCTCGCCCTGCTCCTCCGTTTCCTCAAGCGCGTGGCCGCCCACCTGAAGAACATCTGCACCACCGTCTCGAACCCCTTCCCCACGATCGGCTTCCGCCCGTCGCGGTGAAGGGGCGTGGTGCCACGGCCCGCCTCAGTTCCCGCGGTGCGTCCCGAGGTGGGCCCGGTCCTCGGCCGAGAAATAGGCCCGGGAGAACTCGTCCAGGAGGCTCCGGGCCGTCCGGCAGACGGCGGGATCGGTGGACTGCTTCATCTTCATGGCGGTGACGAGCAGCTGGTGGAGCGCGACGAGCCGGCGGACGTACTTCTCCCGCGCCTCCCGGTCGCCTTCCGCGGGGACCTTGATCCGCTGGGTCAGGAAGTACCGGGTCACGATCTCCTGGATCTTCCCCGCGTGCTCCTCCTTGTTGCGCACCCATCGCACGAGCTGGTTCCAGTGGGGCTTCTCCGCCGCCCCGAGATCCCGGATGGCCTTCATCGACTTCTCCACGGTGGCGATGTCCTCCCGGATCATCACCACGCGCAGGGTGTCGTTGTAGATGCCGCAGGGGATCTCGCAGTGGGAGATCGCCAGGCCGGTCGTTCCGAGGAGGGCGACCCCCCCCAGGGCGAGGAGGAAAACGGTCTTCTGCATGGGAACTCTCCTTCCGGCGCCGGGTCCGTGACGAGACGGGGCGCGGCCCCCGACCCGGCGAATCGGCAGAGGAGGATACGGGCCGCCGGACCGGTGCGTGAGGATCTTCCCCGGGCCCGGGGGGACCGCTCCGCCGCCCCGGGGCCGGAAACCGGCGTTCCTCTTGACCTACGTCACAGACGGTGCGAAACCAGGGAGGCATGATGAACGCCATGAGTGACCGACCGTGAATGACCGCATCGAGCCGCGGAGGACGGCGGGCGGGGAGAGACGCCCGGCTCCCGGGCCGTCGATGCCCGCCGAGTCCCGGCCGTCCGGAGAACGCATCCGGGTCCGAACCGCCTGCGGCCCGAGACCCTTCACCCATCGAGACCCACATACGACCGAGAGGAGAGAGAAACGTGTTCTGCTACCAGTGCCAGGAAACCTCGAGGAACGAGGGCTGCACGAACAAGGGCGTTTGCGGAAAGACGGACGAGGTGGCGAGCCTCCAGGACCTTCTCGTCTGGCTCCTGAAAGGCATCTCCTACTACGGCGTTCGTGGCCGTGAACGAGGGATCCACGACCCCGATGCGGACCTCTTCGTCGTGGAGTCGCTTTTCTCCACCATCACCAACGTCAACTTCGATCCGGCATGGTTCTCCGATCGGATTCGCGAGGCCCTGGCCGTCCGCTCCCGCCTCGCGGATCGGGTCGGGGCCGCCCTCCGGGACGCCGGGGAGGAGTCTCGGCCCAACTCACCCCCGGAGGCGGCCACGTGGACACCTTCCCGCGGCGACCTCGACGAGTTCCTCGCAAAGGCAAGCACCGTGGGCGTCATGGCCGACCCGGAACTCGACGAGGACATCCGGAGCCTGCGGGAGCTTCTCACGTACGGACTGAAGGGGTACGCCGCCTACCTCGACCACGCTCGTATCCTCGGCTACGCGGACGACGAACTCACCTCGTTCCTCCAGGAAGCGCTGCTGGCGACCCTGGACCCCGCCATGAAGACGGACGAACTCGTCCCCCTGGTCCTCCGGTGCGGCGAGATGGGCGTGAAGGGCATGGCGCTGCTCGACGAGGCCAACACGAAGACCTACGGTGATCCGGAGCCCACGGAGGTCGACCTCGGGGTCCGGGAAGGCCCCGGCATCCTGATCAGCGGTCACGACCTCCGGGACCTGGACGAACTCCTCCAGCAGACGGAGGGAACGGGCGTCAATGTCTACACGCACGGGGAGATGCTGCCCGCCCAGGCCTACCCCGCCTTCAAGAAGCACGCCCACTTCGCGGGGAACTACGGAACGGCCTGGTGGAACCAGCAGAACGATTTCGACAACTTCGGCGGCGCCATCCTCATGACCACGAACTGCATCGTGAAGCCCCGTCCTTCCTACATGGACCGGATCTTCACCACCGGCCTGGTGGGCTGGCCCGGAGTGGTCCACATTCCCGACCGCGCCGGCGACGAGCCGAAGGATTTCGGCCCGGTCATCCGCAAGGCGCTCGAGTCCGGCCACCCGAAGGAGATCGAGACCGGACGGATCCCCGTGGGCTACGCCCACCACGCGGTGCTCTCGGTGGCGGACCGGGTGATCGAGGCCGTGAAGAGCGGAGCCATCCGGCGCTTCGTGGTCATGGCGGGGTGCGACGGCCGGCAGCGCGTCCGGTCCTACTACACCGAGGTGGCCCAGAAGCTTCCGAAGGACACGGTCATCCTCACCGCGGGTTGCGCCAAGTACCGTTACAACAAGCTCGACCTGGGCGACATCGGGGGCATCCCCCGGATCCTGGACGCCGGGCAGTGCAACGACTCCTACTCGCTGGTGGTGATCGCCAAGGCCCTCGCGGGGGCCTTCGAACTCGACGACATCAACGACCTGCCGATCTCCTACGACATCGGCTGGTACGAGCAGAAGGCGGTCATCGTGCTCCTGGCCCTGCTGAGCCTGGGCGTGAAGCACATCCGCCTGGGGCCGACCTTGCCGGCCTTCCTCTCCCCGAACGTCACGAAGGTGCTGGTGGAGAACTTCGACCTCAAGCCCATCGGCACCGTGGAGGAGGACGTGGAGGCCATCCTGGCCGGCCGCTGATCCGAACGCCCTCCGCCGCCCGATCCCGGGGCGGGGTGGGTACGATGCTCCCGGACGCCCGCGCCCGGTCGACCCCGGCGCGGGCGTCCTTTCGATTCCGTCGCCCGCAGCACGTCGTCCCGGTGACTCCCCGGGAGCGGATCGACCGCGCCTTGCATAGTATCCTGAGCCCGGTGGAGCGGGGCCTGGTTGCCTCCACGGCCCGGAGCCCGGGTGGCCAGGTGCGGGGCGGGGGCCATCGTCGCCGCCACCCGGATCTTCGGAATGCCAAAGGAAGCTCCTCGGAAGGGAGACGCCATGGACGCCCCGCCGCATCCCATCCCGGCCGCCGTCGTGATCATCCTCTCGCTCGGCGACATCGTTCTCCATTCGCTTCCCCTTCCGAGACTCCGCTTCGCGCCCCTGCCCCCCGGGTTGCCGGTGGAGAACCTCCGGGTGCTGCTGGGTGCGGCACGCACTCCGGGGCTCTCCCTCGTCCGGCCGTTCCCGGCGTCGGGTTCGCTGGAGGTCCACGTCCCCGCGCCGCCGCCGCTCGGAATCATGGTCGTGGGGCCGGGAGTGCCCCCTCTCGTCCGGCGAGAAGACATCCACCCCGGCCGGGAGCCGGTCACCCTCGGGTTCGAGGGGTTGTTCTGGGTGTCGGGCAAGGTGAAAGACGCGGCGTCGGGCCGGCCGGTCACGGTCACCGAGGCCGGCCTCCTGGGCGGACCGAGGCATCCCGGATACCCGGTCGGGGACGTCCGGCTCACCGAGGAGCTCCTCCCCCAGAGGGGGCCGCCCGGCACCTTCCGGTTTCCCTGCCGGGGCGCGGAGAGGGCCCGCATCCTGCTGCGAACGAAAACGCACGGAGCCGTCGCCACGGGGATCCTGGACCTCACGGGGCCCATCGAGCTCTCCCTGACCCGGGCCCCGACCATCCGCGTCGAGCTGGCGGTGGAGGGCAAGGAACTCCCCGCGTCGGTGGCACTCTGGAAGGATGAGGGGCGCGTCACCTCGCCGGAGCTCGTCGAGGAGCTTCGTCCGAAGGACGGAGTCGTCGTCTTCACGGCCCCGGTGAGCGGCAACTACCGCGTGAGCGTACTCCCCTTCGACCCGGACGGGGCCTACGCCGTGTCCGGAATCATCGAGGTGGGGAGAGAGGACGTCACGACCTCGCTTCCGCTGGGACCGGGCGGCGCGGTACACGGCCGGGTGGTGACGGCGGACGGGAAGGGCGTCCCCGGGGCATGGATCGAGATCTACGGGGGCGAGGACGAAGAGATCTTCTACAGGCTGAAGCGCACCGGAACGGGCGCGGACTTCGAGGGGCGCTTCCGGATCCGGGGCTTGCGGCCGGGCGTGTGGAAGCTCCGGGCGCGGGACACGAGCAAGGCCGCACGACCGGTTCTCTCCGAGACGGAGGTGAAGGTCGAGGCCGGCGGGACCGTGGAGGTCGAGCTCCGGGCGCGGTAGCCCGCCGGAGATCCCCGGCCCGTGTCCGCGGGGGTGGCCGTCCGCCGCTCCCGGACCCCCGCGGTCAAACCGCGGTCAGGACGACGATCCGCCGGGAACCGCCTTCTTCGAGGATGGTGAGACGGCAGGTGCGAAGCCCCCACTCGATCCTCTCCACCTCGAACGCGACCGGTGCGACGTAGCGCGCCCCGGGCGCACCGTACCACGGACCGGGATCTTCGGGGAGCAGCGCGGCGCGGATCTCCTGGTGACGAGGACGCCTCCCGAACGAGATCAGCATCGCCCCGCGGTTCAGGAGGAACGGGGCCCCTTTCGGGCGGTACAGGTCCCTCGTGCTGACGAGAAGGAAGCCGTCACCACCCGGAGAGAGGAACACCCGGGTGCCCCACGGGACCTCGATGGCGGTTCCCCAGCCCAAACACCCGTCACCGGGGAGGTGGACCGGCAGGACCACCTCCCTCCGCCCCACCGTGAGCCGCACGACGGCGCGGGTGCCGTCGCCGCTCGTGAGGACCTCGTGCGCGAACCGGAGTACGCCCCGCTCCGGGCCACGTCCGGCGGCACGGCGGCGAGGAGGACCTCCCGGGACCCTCCCCGGTGG
>JAOZQC010000378.1:0-1224 GCA_029932425.1 Planctomycetota bacterium
CGTCCCGGCGGGGAATCGGAGGAAGTTCTGCTTTCCCCTCGGCCTGTTGCACCTGCGTACGGGTGAAGAGACGGCGATGACGCTGGAAATACCTCTCGACTCCTCCGTTCCCCTTCCGGATCGCCGCATCCGGCTGCGGGGTGAGCGCGCCGGCGCGAAATGGAGAACGCATGAACTCTACTACCTCTTCCTCCGCGAGTTGAGATTGAAGGGCCGCCGGTTGTTCATCACTCTGGAATCCACCGTCAAGGCAGGCCGGGGCGGAGGCGCATGGTCGGCGGTGCTCGGATTCGACCTGCCGTGAGCACCGGCCGCACCGTGTATCTTCGGTAGGGGCTGTCCACGTTGTCGCGGTTCAGGTATGAGAGAGGGATACTCGAGGCGAGGAAGGCCGCGCTCGGGGCGAAGCGTCGGTTCGACAGGCTTCTTCGGGAGGCCGTTGTTCCTGCTGGGATGGATCTGGTCGTCCTGGGGGCCGGCATCCGGGGCGGTGGTCCCCGAGGTTCGTGTGGCGCCGTTCGTCGCTTCCGGCACAGCGGGGTTGGCGCTCATGGTGCTTCCCGTCCTCGATTCCTCCTCCCCTCGGATTCACGGACGGCCCGGACTCATGCTTCCGTGGCCTCTTCTCGTCGCGTACGAGCTCAACGCCGCCGGTCGGGGCCGGAATCCTCGCCGTCTTCTGCAGGGACACTCGGGGACGGATTCGCTCTGAGGTCAGCGGGATCGCGGGCCCTTCCAACGGGCGTCAGGCGACCGGCGGGCGCAGATCGTGCAGGACGAGGGTCGGGGGGCCGCGTCGGGCGCTCTCTCGGTGTGGAGGCTCAGACGGCTTCGATCCCTCTCGAGTCAGTGATGGAAGTCCCGGTGGTCCTCGAAGCGTCCGCGCGAAGCCGGCGGGGCGGAGCCGGAGCCGGGCGGCTGGGGAGGAGAGCAGGTGATGTCCGGTCCGGGCCGAAGTTGGGGTGAGGGGCGAGGTCGGGGAAACCCGAGCAGGGGGACGATGCGGGCCTCCCGGCTTGCGGGTGGACCCGGGACGGGGAGGACGGTCTCTCCCGGAGGAGCCCCGGGCCCGGCTGGACCTCCCGGCGACCCGTGGGGGAGAGGTGGACCGGCTCGATCTTCCGGATCTTCCGGGAGGGAGGGGGCCCGTCGAGCCCGTGATCCGGCTCCATCCCGCGGACGCTTCGCCGCATGGCGCGGCATGCTCGCGCTGCGTGAGGCCGT
>JAOZQC010000378.1:1234-3955 GCA_029932425.1 Planctomycetota bacterium
CTCGGCGCACAGTCGGCGCACCAGGGGGAAGACCTCGCGCGGCGTGAGGCCGCCGTCCCAGGCATCCGTGGACTCGTTTCGGATCGCGTCGGCGGAGGGGAGCCGCATCTACCGCCCGGCAGCGGCTCTCGGGAGGCGCCGGCACCGTCTCGGTTCACCGGAAGCCGCCGATGGCCCCTCGGAGAGAAGGAACCCTCGGCCGGGGGGGATCGGGTCTGGAGCGGCCGATCGGATTCGAACCGACGACATTCAGCTTGGGAAGCTGACGCTCTACCAGCTGAGCTACGGCCGCTCCGTGCGCGGCAGGATCGAGAAGATGCTAAGGCCGGACCGCCCGGGGAGTCAACAACTGCAGGCTCTCACGATGGCGATGTAGAGCTCCTCCAGGTCGAAGGGCTTGAACAGGAAGGAGGCGACCTGGCTGCCCTTCACCGCCTGGACGAGCTTGCTCGCCACGTCCAGGCGCTTCTTCCCCGTCATCACGATGAAGCGGACGTCCCGGTCGAACTCGGTGATGCGCTCGATGATCGTGAGGGCGTCCAGGTCGTCGGCGAGGTGCATGTCCGCGAGGATCAGGTCGTAGTGGTTCTTCCGGGCCATCTCCACCGCGGAGGCGTCTCCCACCGTGTCCACGAGGAACTTCTCGTAGGACTCCAGCCCCTCCTTGATGAACTCGCAGATGGCTTCCTCGTCCTCCACGACGAGGATCCTGGTGAGCTGCGTCGCCGTGGTCATCGCTCCCCCTCGAGGGCCTCGTCCGCCGACTCCCGGATCTCGAAGGCCTGGTCGAGCTTCGTGAGGGAGAAGAGCCTCCGGATCATGCCGCACATGCCCGCCAGGGCGAGCTCCCCCCCCTGCCCGTCGACGAGCTTCTTCAGCGAGATCAGCACGGCGAGCCCGCAGGAGTCCATCACCGCCACGTCCGTGAGATCCATCACGAAGCGCCGCCGGCCGCGGGAGAGGTTCTCCGACACGACCTCCTTCAGCCGCGTCTTCAGGTCGTCGGCGGAGGCGTAGTTCAGGTGGGAGTCGAGGAGGCGAAGGACCAGCGCCGCGCCGTCTCCCCGGGAGTCGCGGACGGTGAACCGAGTTGCGAGATCGCTCTGAGCCATTCCACGGGTCCCTTCGTCACCCAGCGCCGCCAACCGTCCTATCGGGAGCCCGCCACCCGGACTTGAGCGAATGCCGGGAGGCGGGAAGAGGGGGCCTCGGGGGGGAGGGGCCAAACCTCCTGTCGCGGAAACGGTTACGACGACGCCCGGCCCCGGCTTTCCTTTTTCTGTGGTAGGGAATCCGGGCTTCGGCTAGAATCCGCTCGATTTCAGGGGCATATTCCGACCCGGGTTCGGGTCCCGGGGAGTATCCGTCTGCACTGTGATCCGGTCCCCGTGCCGAGGGGCGGTGCCTCCCTGTTCATCGACGGGGGCGAGAAGGAGGACGCGATGACCGACGCCGACAGCCGGGGTCTCCTGCGCACCATCAAGGTTCCCTTCGACATCAAGGCGGTCTTCCTCGGTGCGCTCGGATACCTCGTTTTCATCGCCGGTGGCTGGATCCTGAACGAGGTGTTCCAGGTCGCCCAGGGCACGAACGCCGTGAGCGGCTTCATCTGCCAGGGACTCAAGGAGTGCTCCATCAACCTCCGCCAGATCCCGGTCATCGGCCGGGAGATGGACGGCCTGGTCCGGACGCTCTACGGAAACCCGGCCTCGCTGAACTGGATCCAGATGATCATCACCGGGGTCTGGTTCCTGGTGACCCTCGCCGTCTTCGGCGGGGCGATCGCCCGGGTCATCGCCATGCGGATCGCCCGGGACGAGGGCGTGGGGGTGAGGGAGGCGATCGCCTTCTCCGCGAAGAACATCCTCTCCTACCTCCTCGTTCCCGTGTTCCTGGGCATCGCCATCGTCTTCTTCTGGGCCTGCAACCTGCTGGCCGGCCTGACCTCGTCCATCCCCTACGCGGGGCCGTTCCTGTTCATCATCCTCTACCCGCTGGTCATCCTGTCGGGGCTCATCATCCTCCTCATCGGGGTGGGCGGCCTGCTCGGCCTGTTCATGACGGTCTCCGCGGTGAGCACGGAGAAGAACGGGTCCCTGGACGCGATCAGCCGCGCCTTCTCGTACCTCTACTCCCGGCCCGTCCAGTTCTTCTTCTACTACTTCCTCGTCTTCCTCCTCGCCTCGATCATCCTGCTCATCGGGGCCGGCATCCTGCCCGGGATCATCACCGGCTCCTTCGCCAAGGGGACGGTGTCCGGGACCCAGATCGAGGCCGGCTTCCTCTCGGGGGTGAACTCGGCGGTCAACGTGCAGCTCCCGGACTTCCGGAACCCCGCGGGGCCCGGGAAGCTCGGGTTCTTCCCGGGCGTGGGCGCCCTCTTCTCCTGGCTGTTCACGATCCTCATCCTCTTCGGGGTGTACGGCTTCGTGGTGGCCTACGTCATGGGCGGCACGACGGCGATCTACTTCGCCCTCCGGCACGAGGTGGACGGCACGGAGTACGACGAGATCTACGTGGAGGGGGCGGAGGAAGACGAGGACTTCGGCCTGCCCCCGGTGACGCCGCCGGAGCCGGAGGAGAAGGCGGAACCGGAGGAGGAGAAGGCCGAGGAGGAGCCCGCCGCCGAGGAGGAGAAGGCCGAGGCCGCACCGGAAGAGGAAGCGCCCGCCGAGCCGGAGCCGGAAGCGGAGGCGGATGCCGAGGCGGAGGAGGAGGTCA
>JAOZQC010000379.1 GCA_029932425.1 Planctomycetota bacterium
GGCCGGCTCCGGGCCCTTCCCGCGGGGAAGAAGCCCGCCGCGGAAGCGGCGGCCAAGGGGCCGGGCCGGGAGTCCGGCTGGATCGACCTCGGGCGGATCCGCGTCTCCGTGGAGCCGCCCCGCGAGTGGGCCCAGATGCTGCGCGAGGGCTGGCGCCTGATGCGGGACCACTTCTGGAAGGAGGACATGGCCGGGGTGGACTGGGAGGGGGTCTACGAGAGGTACCGGCCGCTCCTCGACCGGGTGGGCTGCCGCTCGGAGTTCTCCGACCTCATGTGGGAGATGCAGGGGGAGCTGGGCACGTCCCACGCCTACGAGCTGGGCGGAGACTACCGGCCCGAGCCCTCGTATCCCCTCGGGCTCCTCGGAGCCGACCTCGCGTGGGACGAGGAGGAGCGGACCTGCCGGATCGCCGCCCTCCCGCGCGGGGACTCCTGGCGGCCCGGCCACGACTCGCCCCTGGCGGCGCCGGGCCTCGGCCTCGCTCCCGGCGACCGGATCCTCGCCGTGAACGGGGCGAAGGTCGACCGGATGCATCCCCCCGAGAAGCACCTCGTGAACCAGGCCGGCCTCCGGGTGGAACTCACGGTGGCGAACGCCGAGGGAAAGAGGAAACGGACGGTGACGGTGGAGACGCTCCGCAGCGAGCAGCCCCTCCGCTACCGGGCGTGGGTGGAGCGAAACCGCGCCCTCGTCCACGAGAGGAGCGGCGGTCGCGCCGGCTACATCCACATTCCCGACATGGGGCCGCGGGGGTTCGCGGAGTTCCACCGGTACTTCCTGGCCGAGGTCTACCGCGAGGCGCTCATCGTGGACGTCCGCTTCAACGGCGGCGGCCACGTCTCCCAGCTCCTCCTCGAAAAGCTCAGGCGGAAGAGGGTGGGGTACGACACCCAGCGCTGGGGGGAGCCCGTGCCCTACCCCTTCGAGGCGCCGCGGGGCCCCATGGTGGCCCTCACGAACCAGTGGGCGGGATCGGACGGGGACATCTTCAGCCATTGCTTCAAGCTGTACGGGCTGGGCCCCCTGATCGGGAAGCGCACCTGGGGGGGCGTGGTGGGAATCTGGCCGAGGCACGCTCTCGTGGACGGGACCATCACCACGCAGCCGGAGTTCTCCTTCTGGTTCGAGGACGTGGGCTTCGGCGTGGAGAACTACGGCACCGACCCGGACATCGAGGTGGAGATCCTCCCCCAGCACTACGCCGCCGGCCGCGACACCCAGCTCGAGGTCGCCCTCCGGGAGGTCCGCAAGCTCCTGAAACATCGATGACAGGCACGGCTTTTTCACTGTTCCGAGCCGCGGACCCCTGACACCCCGGCACACCGCCGGCTCCCTCCCCGCCCGGTCCCCCTTCCCCGGGGGGCCCGGGCCCGGGGCCCGGATCGATCCTGTCCCCGCGGGCCGCCGGGCGGCTATCCTGTCGGGATGGGCAGGCCGCGGGTGCTTCCGATCCTCCTCCTGGCGGTGGGCCCGCTCGCCTGCGGGGGGGGAGGTGGCGGATCCGCGAGCCCCGGCGGGAGGACGCGGAGCGGCGACCCCCGGCTCCTCCGCCTGAGCGAGGTCGCGCCGGTCCCCGCCGGAGGAAGCCCCTGGGTCGAGCTCGCGAACCCCGGCGAGCGACCCGTGGATCCCGGCGGTCTCGCCTTCGTCCTCGACTCCGAACCCGGGTCGTTTCCGATTCCCCGGACGGAGCCGGCGCTGGCTCCGGGAGAGCACCGCTCCTTCCCGCTCCCGCTCGCCCCGCGGGCGGGCCGCGTGCGCCTGCGTGACCGCCGGGGGCGCGAGATCGCCGCCGCCGCCTGGCCCGACGCCCGATCACCCGCCCTGCGGGGCCGCACGTTCGGGCGGACTTCGCGCGGGACCTGGAGGCTCCTCCCCTACCCGACCCCGGGCGCCCCGAACGCGGAGCCGGCGCACGCGGTGCTCCTCAACGAGCTCTGCGCGGACAACGAGGAGATCCTCGAGAACCCCCACGTCCCCGGCTCCTTCGACGACTGGATCGAGATCCTGAACCCGGCGGACGAGGATCTCGACCTCGGGGGCTTCCGCCTCGCCGACGCCCTGGACCCGGGCGGGACGTGGACGTTCCCCCCGGGATCGATCATCCCCGCGGGCGGCTTCCTCCTCGTACACGCCGACGCCCGGGCGGCGGAGCTCGGCGGCCTGCACGCCTCCTTCAAGCTCTCCGCGAAGGGCGAGGAGGTGGGCCTCTTCGCCCCCGACGGGTCTCTCCTCGACGCCTACGCCTACGCCGACATGGGCGAGGACCTCTCCCACGGGCGCCTCCGGGACGGCGACGGGACGTGGACGGCCTTCCGCGTCCCCACCCCGCTCGCCCCCAACACGGAGGGAGAGGTCGACGCCACGGACGACCCGGCCCACCGGAAGCGGACCCCCGATTACGATCGCGTCTACGACACCTCCCGGGTCAAGCGTCTCGACCTCGAGATCGATCCCCGCAACTGGGCGGCGATGCGGAGGGAGCTCGACCGGCAGATGCGGCTGCCCATCGGGGAGCGCGACTTCGACTACGTGGAGTGCACGGTGCGGTTCGAGGGCGACATCTGGGAGCACGTGGGCGTCCGCTTCAAGGGGCAGTCCTCCCTGGAGGTCCCCTACCGCGCGGGCCGGGAGAAGCTCCCTCTCCGCCTCTCCTTCGACGCGTTCGAGGACACCTACCCGGAAACCGACCGCCAGCGCTTCTGGGGGCTCAAGAAGCTGAGCCTCGCCAACGGCCTCCGCGATCCCTCGCTCCTGCGCGACCTCCTCTGCACCGAGCTCATGCGGGAGCTGGGAGCCCCGGCCCCCCGGGCCGCGCCGCTCGAGGTCTGGGTCGACACCGGTTCCGGGCCCGCCTACTGGGGGCTCTACACGAACGTGGAGCAGGTGGACAAGCGGTTCCTCGCCGCCCGGTTCGAGGACGACGACGGGAACCTCTACAAGCCGGAGGGGGAGGGAGCCGATCTCACGAGGTTCGTGCGGGCGTCCTTCGAGAAGAAGACGAACGAGGAGGAGGCCGACTGGAGCGACGTCAAGGAGCTGATCCGGGTCCTCCGCGCCTCGTACGCCGCTCCGGAGGATCTCTCCGAGGCCCTGGCCGCGGTCTTCGACGTGGACACGTTCCTCCCCTGGCTCGCGGTGAACAGCGTCCTCTGCAACTTCGATTCCTACGCCGCCCGACCCCACAACTACTACCTCTACCGTGATCCGGAGGACGGGCGCTTCCGCTTCATCCCCTGGGACCACAACCAGTCCTTCGCCGTCCCCATCGAACCCTTCTCCGCGGGCTCGGCCCACGAGTGGGACATCTTCGATCCGCGCCGGGGCCGGCGGCCCCTCATCCAGCGGGTGCTCGAGGTGCCGGAGTGGAAGGCGCGCTACCTCGACCTCGTCCGGGACCTCCTGGACGGCCCCCTCGCGAAGGAGAGGATCGACGGGCGCATCGCCGAGCTCCACGAGCTGCTTCGCCCGCACGTGGTACCCCCGAACGGCGAGCGGTTTCCCCACACCCTCCTCGACGACCCCTACGACTTCGACCGGAACGTCCACGAGTCCGTCCCCGGCAAGGGGAAGATGCGCAGCCCGGGGCTTGTGGAGTTCCTGGACAGGCGGCGGGAGTTCCTCCGGTCCGTCCTGCCCTGAGGCCGGGCGCCGCGCGCCAAGGTTACAAACTACTCCCGCCTCCGTATGGTTCCTTCAGGGCGCGGCGGAGGAGGCGCAGGCCCTCGTCGGCGTCCTCCGGGGTGACGTTCAGGGCCGGGCGGAGGCGGATGGAGCTCCGGCCGCACTTCAGTACCAGGAGGCCCTCGTCGAAGCAGGCCCGGTGGGCGGCGTCGCGGGTCTCCGGATCGGGCAGGTCGAAGGCCAGGAGGAGCCCCAGGCCGCGGACGTTCGTCATCCAGCCGGGGAACTCCGGTTCTTCCGGGAGGTATCCGATCCGGGACAGG
>JAOZQC010000026.1 GCA_029932425.1 Planctomycetota bacterium
CAAGGCGCCGGCGGCAAGGCCCGCCACGGTCGTGGAGCTGCTGCAGCCGGTCCACGTGGTAGTAGGCCATGAGCGGTTCGAACGCCGGATCGCCACGGGTGACGGATCGCCAGTCCAGCCGGGAAGAGGATAACTCCCCGGGGGTGGCGGTGGCGTCGGCCCACGGTCCCCGGAGCTCCCCCGAGCCGTCGAGGCGCCGCAGGGTCACGTCCCTCGCCGCGGAGTCGAGCCGGGCGGTGTCGAGGTCGCTCTGGTCGCGGAGGGTGCCGTCCCGGAGGACGTAGACCGGGTTCGGGTCGTAGAGCCGCGCGGACCCGTCCCGGTACCGGCGCAGATCCAGGACCCGGCGCGGGTCCCCGGACCGGGCGTCGACGAGGACGCGCGCGCTCTCCTCCCGGGTCTTCACGTCCACGAGCCAGGCGAGCCAGCCGCCCGGACCCTCGGGCACGATCACCAGGCGGGGCGGGCGGATCCGGGGCGCCCCGGCCGACTCCTCCCCCACGAGCTCCACCGCCGCCTCCCGGGCGGCGCCGGCGTCCACGGAAGGCGCGGTCTCCACCCCGGCCACGGGGAACAGGTCCGCGTTCAGGAGGAGGGGGCGACCGGCGCGGTCGAGGTGCACGCTCACCTCGCTCCCGAGCACGGGAACGCCGGAGATCACCTGCTCGTACCGGAGGTGCCAGCCGGAAAGGCTCGGGAACTCCCTCTTCAGGCGGAGCGTCCCGGGCCGGGCGTCGAGGCCCAGGGAGGAGCGGCTCTCGGCCAGCACGGCCCGCGCCGCGCTCCGGGGGTCGCCGTTCCGGGGCCGGGCGCCGGGGAAGACCAGGCGGCGCGGAAAGGAGGGGACGACCGGCCGCGCGGCCGCGGGGGAAGCGGCCCCGGAGGCGGGGGCGGGAACGAGGGGCCGGGCGCCGCCCGCGGCCGGCCGCCGCGGCGGAGGGAGATCCCCCGGGGAGGCCGCGAGGAGCACCGCGGCGGTCAGGAGCAGGCAGAAGAGGGCGGAGCGGAGGGCTTTCATCGTTCCCGGGAATCTACCACGGGCGGGGACCGATCGTTGGGCATCATGGGACGGGCGGGGCCCGGGAGGGCGGTCCCCGCCGCTCCGGGAGGTGCCCCCTGGCGATCCGCTTCCTCGGGCTGGACGGAGAGATGACGGGAGCCGACCTGGCCGCCGGCGGCCGCCTCATCCAGATCGGGCTGGCCTTCGGGACGGGCCCCGGGGAGTGGATCGCGGAGAGGATCGGCTGGGATCCCGGGGACTACGCGGCGGATCCCCGGGCGATGGCGGTGCACGGGATCTCCGAGCAGGAGATACGGGACGCGCCCCGTGCGGAGGTCGTGGACCGCCGCCTCTACGAGTGGTGCCGGGCCCACGGGGGGACGCCGGAGAAACGGAGGCTCGTGGCCGTGGGGTTCAACGTGGGGGCCTTCGATCTCCCCTTCGTCCGGGACGCCTTGCCCGAGACCTCCCGTCTCCTGAGCCGCCGCAGCGTGGATCTCAACGCGGTCTGCTTCCTGCTCGCGGGCACCCTGGTCCACGGCGGATCGAGGCCTTCCTGGACCGGGTGGCGGAGGCTGGCGAAGCGGGCCGCGGAGGCCCGCCTGGCCGGCGAGGGCATCGAACCCGCCTGGCACGACGCGGGCTACGACGCCCTGGCTTCCCTGGTCGCCTTCGAGTGGCTCCGGGCCCGGGTCGCCGGGGTCCGCGGGGGGGGATGACCGGGGACCGGGAATACCGGCGCCGGGTCCGGGCCTGGGCCCTCTACGACTGGGGGAACTCCGCCTTCGCCACCGTGGTGCTCACCGCGGTGATGCCGGTGTACTACGCCACGGTGGCCGCCGACGCGCTGCCGAGCCGCGCCCGGGCCACCGCGTACTGGACGTTCACCCTCGGCGTCTCCCTGGGCCTGGTGGCCCTCCTGGCTCCCGTGCTGGGGACGATCGCCGATCTCCGCCGCGGCAAGAAGAGGTTCCTCTCCCTGTTCGCGGGGATCGGAATCCTGGGCACGGGGCTCCTCGTCCTCGTGGGCACCGGGGACTGGCTCCTGGCCAGCGCGCTCGTGGTGGTGGGACGGGTGGGGTTCTCCGGGGCCAACGTGTTCTACGACGCCCTGCTCCCCCACGTGGCCCGGGAGGAGGATCGGAGCCGGGTCTCCGCCCTCGGCTACGCGGCGGGATACCTGGGGGGCGGGCTGCTCCTCGCCCTGGCCGTGGTCCTCATCCGCCTGCTCGGGAACGGGCACTGGGGCGTCCGGCTCTCGTTCCCCGCGGTGGCGCTGTGGTGGGCGATCTTCGCCGTCCCCCTCCTGCGGCGGGTCCCGGAACCCCCGGCCGCGGCCGCGGCCCCCGGGACCCCGGTCCTGCGGGCCGGTCTCGGCCGCCTCCGGGACACCTTCCGCAGGGTCCGCCGTCACCGGCAGTTCTTCCGGTTCCTCCTGGCCTACCTCCTCTACAACGACGGCATCGGGACCGTCATCTCCGTGGCCGCGATCTACGGGACGGAGCTGGAGCTGCCTCCGGACCAGATGATCCTGGCCATCCTCATGGTGCAGTTCGCGGGGATCCCCCTCACCCTCCTCTTCGGGAGGATCGCCACGCCCGGAGCGCGGGGCCGGGCGGTGTGCCTGGCCTTCGTGGCCGGCAACCTCCTCCTCCTGCCCGCGGCGGGGATCGCCGGCCGGAACCTCCTGCCCGCGGCCCTCACGGGGGCTCCGCCCCCCCTCTCCCCCGCCCCGGAAGGTTCGCCGGCGGCGGGCCGCCGGCCCGCCGCGGACGCCGCGGCCGCCCCTCCCGGAGCCTGGCGCCTGGGTCCCCCCCCGGACCTGCCCCCGGGCGTGGGCGGGAGCTGGGCCGAGACCCGGGTGCCGGGGGCCACCCTCGCGTTCCGGTTCCGGGGCCGGCGCGGGGCGGTGGTCTTCCGCCGGGGGCCCGACGCCGGGCGGATCGAGGTCCTCCTCGACGGCGAGATCGTCCTCTTCGACGGGGTCCCCTACCTCGAGGGCGGGAGGCGGACGGCGCGCTGGGACGAGCGGGCGGAGGTGACCGCCCGCCACGGGGGCGATCACGAGCTCGTCCTCCGGTGTCTCCCCGGCCGGGGCCCGGCCGGGGCTCCGTCGCGGGCGGCGATCCGGGCCTTCGAGGTCCTGCCTCCGGAACGCGCCCACCACACGGGCTTCATCCTCGGAGGCCTCCTCGCCCTGGAGGCGCTGCTGGCGCTCCTCGCCCTCTTCCCGGGCCGCCGGCTCCTCCGGAGGGCGGCCCGCGGGATGGACGCCCGGCGGGGCGTGCTCCTCTCCCTCGCGGCCTACACCGCCATCGCCCTCTGGGGCTTTTCCCTCGATTCCGTCTTCGAGTTCTGGCTCCTGGCCTTCCTGGTGGGGGTCGTCCTCGGGGGCAGCCAGGCCCTCTCCCGGAGCCTCTGCGCGGACCTCTCCCCTCCCTCGGCCAGCGGCGAGTTCTTCGGCCTCTTCTCGGTGATGTCGCGGTTCTCGGCCGTCCTGGGGCCCCTCGCCTTCGCGGGCGCCGCCCTGGCCTTCGGGAGCAGCCGTCCCGCCGTCCTCGGCATCGCCGCCTTCTTTCTCGCGGGCGGCGCCCTGCTCCTCCGGGTGGACGTGGAGGAGGGGCGGAGGACGGCCCGGGAGGAGGATGCCCGGTTGCGGGAGCTCGCCGGCGGGTCTTCACTCAACCCTCCGGGGAGGGATTCCCGATAGGAGGTCGGGTGCCGGGCGGCGGCCGGCGCCCGCGAGGAGGGTTGCGGCGTGTGGACTCCAGACGGGGTGAGGTACCGGAGACCCCTCGGCTCGGGGGGCGAGGCTTCCGTGTTCCTGGGGGAGGACACCCGGAGCGGCGAGCGCCTGAGCGTGAAGCACGTCCCCCTGGACCGGGGGGAGGAGGTCCTCCGGGAGTTCGCGGTCCTGGCGGGCATCGAGTACCCGGGGCTGCCCCGCGTCGTGGAGTACGGGACCCGGGACGATCGTGCGTTCTACACCTACCGGCACTCCCGGGGGGGGAGCCTGCGGGCCGTGGGCCGGGCCCGGGATCCGGCGGCCTGGGACCGGTCCGCGGTGGGCCTGCTCGGCGCCCTCCTGGTCCTCCACGAGCTGGGCTACCTGCACTATGACGTCTCCCCCGGCAACGTGCTTCTCACGAAGGAGTCGTCCTGGCGCGACGTGCTCCTCATCGATGCCGGTTTCGCGGGGCCCCCGGGCCTGAGCCTCAGGGGTACGCCGGGATACACGGCCCCGGAGATCCTGGCCGGCTTCCCGGGGGGGAGGGCGAGCGACCTGTTCGCGGCGGGAATCCTGCTCGCGGAGTATGCCCTCGGCCCGGGGTTCCTCGAGGGGAATACGCCCCGGGAGCGCCTGGAGGACCTCGAGCGGCGGGGGGACGAGATCCGGGCCGCGTTCGGGGAGGTCCTGGGAGAGGCCCGCGCCGACCTCCTCGGACGTCTCCTCGAGCCGGACGCCGGACGCCGGGAAGCGGACGCCTGCCTCGCCCTCCGGGCGCTCGGGGCGGCGGGGGCGGCGGGGGCCGGATCCTGCTTCCGGACCGCCCTGGAAGCCGTCGTGAGGGCCGGCCTCACCCCGGGGGCCCGCGCGGAGCGGGAGATCCTCCGCGTTCTCGACGACCTGCCCGCGGCGTCCGCGGGAGCATCCGATCCGGCGCCCGTCCTGCTGGCCGTCTCCCCCGCCCCGGAGTTCCGGCGCACGGTGCTCTCCCGGTGTCTGAAGGAGGCGGCGCGCCGGGCGGTGCCGGTGCGGCGCTGCGAGAGGGCCGTGCTCCTCGGCGGGGCCGTCTCCCTGACCTCCGGCGAGGTGGAGGAGATCCTGGCCGGGGCGGCGGGCGGCGGGCCGGAAGCGGCGGGCATCATCGCCCCCGGCGCGGGGGATCCGGTCGTGGTGCGCGCGGACGGGATCTCGGAGGAGGAGCTGGCGCGCGGCCTGGAGCGGCTGAACTTCGAGGCGGGAAGCGCGGAGCACCTCGCCCGTCGCATCGTGCCCGAGGTGCGGAGCGGGCGGTTCTCCACCGGGGCCTTCCTCGCCTACCTGGCGGCGGAGGGCCATCTCCGGCGCTCCTCCTGTTCCTGGCTCGCCGGCGGCGTCCGGGAGGAGTGGCTGGCCCGCGGGCTCTCCGCGGCGGAGATCCGGGTGGAGACCGCCTCCCTCGGGGCGGCCGCGCGGGAGGCTCTCCTCGACCTCGCGGCCGCCGCGGAGTTTCCCTCGCCGGAGGCTTCCGCCCGGGTGGCCCGGGCGAGGTCCGGACCCCTCCGACCCGCCCGGGATCGGCTCGTGCGGCCGCCCGCCCCCGGAGAGGCCCTCCGGCTCTATCCTCCCGCGCTCGCCGCCTTCCTCCGGGACGCGGCGGAGGCGGAGGAGATCCGCCGGGCTCACGCCCGGGTGTGGCGGATCCTCGAGGAGGAACGGGAACCCGCCACGGACCCCGCCCGCGTCTACCATCGGCTGCGGGCGGGGCGGGGGACGGCGGAGGGGGACGCGGAGGTGCTCGAGGACTGTCTGGACGCGGCCCGCATGGCCCAGGCCCGGCTCCTGGCCCGTGCCCTCCGGGAGGCGGATGCGTCCCGGGTGGATCTCTGCGAGGCCGCGGCCTGGACGGCGGCGGAAGCGGGCGACGAGGATCTCCTGGCCGCCTGCCTCTCGCGGGCGGGGGCCGCCGCCGGGCGGAGCGACTCGCTCCGGTACCTGGACGCGCTGCTCGAGTACCGGCGGGAGGGGCGGATCTCGTGGCGGCGCGGCCGCCCGGAAGGCATCGCCCGGGCCGCGATGGAAGCCCTGGTGGGGGATCGAGCGGAGGGCGAAGAGGGAGCGGGATGCGCCCTCGCCCGGCTGGAGAGTGCGGCCGGACTCGCGCCGCCGGCGGAGGGGGAGGGCGGCGCGGAGCGGATCGCCCGGCTCGGCGAGGCCTGCCGGGAGCGGACGCCCGCCGAGAAGCGCATGCTGCTGCCGGCCCTGAACGCGGTGGCCCGCCGCCTGTTCACGGCGGGAAGGGTCGGCGAGGCGCGGGAGGCCTGGGAGGTGTGCCGCCGCACGGCGGACGCCTGGGGCCTGCGGCTCTGGCGGTTCCGGTTCGAAGGGAACGTGGCGAGCTGTCTCCTCCGGGAAGGGAGGCTCGCCCGGGCCCGGGAGATCCTGGAGCGGGTGGCCCGGGAGCACGAGGCGAGGGGGGACGTGCGGGGGGCCGCCGCCGTGTGGGGGAACCTGGGAGTGGCGGCCTACCAGGCGGGGGACGTGGACGCGGCCCGGCGCAGCTTCGAGCGCCAGGAGCTCCTCGTGCGGGAGGGGGGCCGGGAGCGGGACCTGCCCTTCGTCCGCGCGCGGCTCGGGGGGGCCTGGCAGGAGCTGGGGGACTGGGCCCGGGCGGAGCGGGAATACCGGGCCGCCGCCCGCCTGGCCCCCCTGCTCGGGGACGCGGACACGGAGATCGTGGCCCGCGTGAACCTGGGCCATCTGCTCCTGGCCGCCGGACGGATCGGAGAGGCCCGGGAGCAGCTCCGGAAGCTCCGCGATCTCCCGGGGGGGGAGGCCGGCCGGAACGACGACGTGGCGGACCTGGAGAGGGCCTGCGTCCTGGCCACGGGCACGCCGGTCCTCGACGCCTCGGCCACGGTGCGGATCCTCCTCGAAGAGAAGGAGGACGACGAGCGGATGGAGACGGCCCTGCGCAACGCCGTTCTCCTCGGCCTGGATCTCTCCGTCGCCGACCTCCGGAACCGCCTGGAGCGGGACTTCCCCGATCACCTCCACCTCGCCCTCCTCGTGGATCGCCTGGGGATCGACGGCCCGGACGCGCCGGACCGCCTGCGGGAAGCCGTGGAGAAGCTCCCCGAGCGGGTGCTCGACACGGAGACCGTGGCCGCCGCCGGGCTCGCCGCGGAGTGCGCGGTCCTCCTCCTCTCCCGGGGGAACCGCCTGCCGGGCCGTGTCCTCGAGGTGCTGCGGGAGACCGCGAAGAGGGCGGAGCTGCCCGGCCTCACCTTCCGGGTGGACCTGGCCCGGGGCCTCCGGCGGCTGGCCCAGGGCCGGCGGGCGCAGGCCCTCGAGTCGTTCCGGAAGGCGCTCCGGGGGATGGTCCGGTGCGCGGGGCCCGGAGAGGAGATTCCGGGCCCGGGCACCGTCCCGGATTTCGCCCTCGACGCCCTCGACGGTGCTCTCCGGGAGCTGGAGGAGGAACTCCTGCCGGGCGGCACGGGCGGGAGCCGCGGCCGGCGTTCGCTGCTCGGCCTCCTGGACCGGCTCGCCCGCGTGGCCCTCGCGCCGGCGATGGCCGACGCGGGCGGGGGACGGTGGGAGCGCGGCCTGGAGCACGTGCTCTCCGTCTCCCGGACGATGAACGCCACCCGGGACCTGGACCGGCTCCTCACCCGGATCGTGGAGAGCGTGCTCGTGCTCTGCGACGCCGAGCACGGCTTCGTGGTGCTCCTCGACGACGAGGGGGAGCCCCGGGTCCACACCGCCAGCGACGGGATCTTCTCCGATCCCGGCACGCTGGAGGGCCGGGTGAGCCGGACCGTGGTGGAGCGGGTTCTCTCGTCGCGGGAGTCCGTGCTGATCCCCAACGCCCTCGATGCGAAGGACCTCCTCGATCGGCCGAGCGTGCGGTCGCTCTCCCTCCGCTCGGTGATGTGCGCGCCCCTGGGCTACGAGGACCGGCTCCTGGGGGCGATCTTCGTGGACAACCGCAGCGCCGCGGGGAGCTTCGGCGAGGGAGACCTGAAGCTGCTCGAGGTCTTCGCCCACCAGGCGGCGGTGGCCATCGAGAACGGGAAGATCTTCCAGGAGCTCGAGCGTTCCTACCGGGCCCTCCAGGAGGCCCAGGAGATCAACCTCCAGTCGGAGAAGCTCCGGAGCCTGGGGATGCTGGCGGGCGGCATCGCCCACGACTTCAACAACATCCTCACCGCGATCCTGGGGAACGCCGATCTCGCCCTCCGGGATCTGGGAGGGGACTCCGGGGTCCGGGACCGGGTGGAGGAGATCAAGCACGCCGTGCTCGCCGCCGGGGATCTCTGCCGGCAGCTCCTGGCCTATGCCGGGAAGGGGTGCTTCCTCATGGAGCGGCTGGATCTCTCCGCGGTGGTGGCGGGGATCCGCGAGATGCTCGAGGTTTCGATGCCCCCCTCCGTCAAGCTCTTCTTCGATCTCGGGAAGGGTCTGCCGCCGGTGGAGGGGGACGCCTCCCAGGTGAGGCAGGTCGTCCTGAACCTCGTCACGAACGCGGCGGAGGCGGTGGAGGGATCGGGGGGGGAGGTCCGCGTGACCACGGGCGTCCACGAGGCCCCCGGGGAGGAGTTCCGCGGGCCCGGCCTGCACGGCAACCTGCCCCGCACGGCCTGCGCCTTCCTGGAGGTCTCCGACACGGGGGAAGGCATGAACGAGGCCACCGCGGCCCGGATCTTCGATCCCTTCTTCTCCACGAGGTTCACGGGCCGCGGGCTGGGCCTGGCCGCGGTGCTCGGCATCGTCCGGGGACACGAGGGGGCGGTGCACGTGGAGACCGAGCCGGGCCGGGGGACGCGGATCCGGGTCTTCTTCCCCGCCGCGGGCCGGGAGGAGGCGGCGTGCGCCCCGCTTCCCGCCCCCGCGGAAACCCGGGCCCGGGAGGCCGTCATCCTCCTGGTCGACGACGAGGAAGCGGTGCTCGAGGTGGCCCGGGAGATGATCCTCGAGCTGGGCTTCTCGGTGATCACGGCCCGGGACGGGCGGGAAGCCGTGGAGATCTTCCGGGAGCGGGGAGGGGAGATCGATCTCGTCATCCTGGATCTGAGCATGCCCCGGATGTCGGGGGAGGAGGCCCTGGCCCGGATCCGGGAGATCCGCGCGGACGCCCGGGTGATGATCTCCACGGGCTTCAGCGAAGCCGACACCTCCCGGCTCGTCCGGGAGGGAGGGGCCGCGGGCCTGCTCCAGAAGCCCTACGAGCTCGGAGACCTCGAGCGGAAGATCCACGGAATCCTCTCCGCCCCCTCGCCGTCCCGCTGAGAATGGGCACACCACCCGGGAGGACGGCGACGTGGACGACGAGACCCGGATCCTCGTGCTCTGCACGGGGAACAGCGCGCGCAGCCGGATGCTGGCCGCCATCCTGAACCATCGGCTCGCGGGAAGGGTGCGCGCGGAGAGCGCGGGCACCGATCCCGCCCGGGAGGTCCATCCCCTGGCCCTCCGCGCCCTCGCGGAGATCGGCATCCGTCCCGGCGCGGCCCGCCCCCGGCGCGTGGAGGACCTCCCGGATCTCGACTTCGACCTCGCGGTGACGGTCTGCGACGGCGCCCGGGAGGCCTGTCCCGTTCTTCTCTCGCCCGTCCGGAGGGTCCACGTGGGCTACCCGGATCCCGCGGCGGCGGAGGGGACGGAGGAGGAGCGGCTCCGCGCCTTCCGGGAGGTCCGGGACTCCATGGCCGGATGGGTGGATCTCCTGGCGGCGCTGCTCCACTGAGCGGCCCCGGCGACCCCTCGCTACGTGCGCGAGATGAGCCAGGCCAGGTACCCGGCGTAGCAGGCGAGCAGCAGGAGCCCGTGGCGACGCCGGACGGTGGAGCCCCGCCACAGGAAGAGCATGGGGAGTGTGCTCACCGCCGCCATCACCCCGTAGTCCACCACGAGGCCGCTCTTCAGGAAGCCCCCGGGGATGGGGATGGGGCGGACGAGGGCGGAGGCGCCGAGGACGCTCAGGATGTTGAACACGTTGCTCCCCACGAGGTTCCCGATGCTGATGTCCATCTCGCGGCGGAGGGCGGCCGTCACGGAGGTGGCGAGCTCGGGGAGGGAGGTGCCGAAGGCCACGATGGTGAGCCCGATGAACTTCTCGTCCACCCCCAGCTCGTGCATCACCTCCACCGCGGCGTCCACCACGAGCTTCGCCCCGCCCACCACCCCCGCGATGCCCGCCAGGATGAGCAGGATCTGCATCCTCCGGGAGGTCACCGCCCCGAGCTGGGCCACCTCGGTTTCCACGTGGGCCGCCTCCGCGCGGCCTCCCGCCCGGGCGGAGCGGTAGTTGTAGAAGGTGTAGATCACGAGCCCCGCGAGGAGGGTGATCCCTTCCCCCCGGCCGAGGGTGTCGTCCAGGCAGAGGAGGAAGAGGTAGCCGGAGACGAGGAGCATGATGGGGACGTCGCGCCGGGCCACGGACCGGTGGCAGACGAGGGGGTGGAGGATGGCGGCCGCTCCGAGGACGAGGGCGATGTTGCAGATGTTGCTCCCCACCACGTTCCCCACCGCGATCATGCCCTTCCCGGCGATGGCGGAGACCAGGCTCACCACCAGCTCGGGGGCGGAGGTGCCGAACGCCACCACGGTGAGCCCGATCACGATGGGGGCCACCCCCAGGCTCCGGGCCAGGCTCGAGGAGCCCTTCACGAGCCAGCTCGCTCCGAAGCAGAGGAGCAGGAAACCGACCAGGCAGAGGAGAAGGTAGAGGACCATGCGGACCCCCGTCACGCGAGGAAACGGAGAGCATACCCGGGGCCGCGGAGGGGACGAGAGGAAACCGCTCGTGCCCGGGGCCGGAAGCGGGCAGAATGCCTCCCCGAGGAGGACCATGGACATGAGCGAGACGAAGGAAACGGGTGGGGTCGACCCCGAGCTCCTCTCGATCCTGCGCTGCCCCGTGGCGGTGCACTGGAAGGACAAGGGGGACGACCCCGGCCGGCTCCGGCTGGTGAAGGGTTGCTGGCTCGTGTGCGACGACTCGGGGCTCAAGTACCCGATCCGCGACGGCATCCCCGTGATGCTCGTGGACGAGGGGGAGAAGTGGAAGGACGTGGCCGAGGACGACCTTCCCGTGCCCCCCCCGGAGGAGTGAGAGCCGCCGCAGGCGGAGAGGAGCCGGCATGCAGGACTACCAGAGACGCTTCATCGACTTCCTCGTGTCGTGCGGGGCCTTCCGCCTCGGCGAGTTCCGGCTGAAGAGCGGCCGCCTCTCGCCCACGTTCGTGAACACCGGGCTCGTGAGGGACGGCGCGGGGATCCTCCGCCTCTCGGAAGCCTACGCGGGCCGCATCCTCGAGGCGGTGGGGGCGGACGGGTTCGACGCCGTGTTCGGCCCCTCCTACAAGGGGGTTCCCCTCGCGGTGGGCACGGCCATCGCCCTCGCGAACCGCGGGGTGGTGAAGCCCTACCTCTTCGATCGCAAGGAGCGGAAGGAACACGGGGAGGAGGCGGCCTCGGCGGGGGCCGCGAAGCTCGTGGTGGGGCACCGGCCCGAGGCGGGCGACCGCATCGTCATGGTGGACGACGTCCTCACCACGGGCGCCACCAAGTACGAGGCGGTGGCGCTCCTCCGGTCGCTCGCCGAGGAGGTGACCTTCCCCGCCCTCGTCATCGCCGTGGACCGGGAGGAGGTGGGCGAGGACGGCCGGGACGCCGGCACGCGCTTCACGGAGGAGACGGGCGTGCCCGTGACCCCGGTGGTCCGGATGACGGAGATCCTGGCACACCTCGAGGAGACGGGGCGGCTGGATCCCGGGGACCGGGAGCGGTGCGCGGCGTACCTGGCCCGCCACGGCACGGACGCCGCGAAGGCCTGGGCGGGGGCCTGATGGGGAAGGACACGCGACTGAGACCGCTGGACCGGGCGCCGAATCGGCCGGGGCCGGTGCTGCTCGTGATCATGGACGGAGTGGGCCTGGGCCGCGGGGACGAGGGGGACGCGGTGGCCCGGGCCCGGACGCCGGTGCTCGACCGTCTCTTCGCCGCCTGCCCGCAGCTCACCCTCCGGGCCCACGGCACCGCGGTGGGCATGCCCTCCGACGCGGACATGGGCAACTCCGAGGTGGGGCACAACGCGCTGGGATGCGGGCGGGTGTTCGACCAGGGGGCGAAGCTCGTGGACCGGGCCATCGAGACGGGCCGGATCTTCCGGAGCTCCGCCTGGCGGGAGGCGGTGGAGCGGAGCCGGGCGGGGGGCGTGCTCCACCTCATCGGGCTCCTCTCCGACGGCAACGTCCACAGCCACATCGACCACCTCTTCGCCCTCATCCGGGAGGCGGACCGGGAGGGGGTCCGGGAGCTCCGGGTGCATCCCCTCCTCGACGGCCGGGACGTGGGGGAGACCTCCGCCCTCCTCTACGTGGACGCCCTGGAGGATCTCCTCCGGGAGATCGAGGGCCGCGGGGACCGCCGGTACCGCATCGCCTCCGGGGGGGGACGGATGGTGGTGACCATGGACCGCTACGAGGCGGACTGGAGGATCGTGGAGCGCGGCTGGAACGCCCACGTCCACGGGCGGGGGCGGGCGTTCCGGTCCGCCCGGGAGGCGGTGGAGACCTTCCGGGCGGAGGACCCGGCCGTCACCGACCAGTTCCTGCCCGCCTTCGTGGTGGTGGACGACGAGGGGCCCGTGGGGCCCATCCGGGACGGGGACTCCGTGATCTTCGTGAACTTCCGGGGCGACCGGGCGGTGGAGATCACCCGGGCCTTCGAGGAGGAGGACTTCCCCCACTTCGACCGGGGCCCTACGCCCGACGTGCTGTTCGCGGGCATGATGGAGTACGATGGCGACCTGCACCTGCCCCGCCGCTACCTGGTGGAGCCTCCCGCCATCGACCACACCCTCACCTCCTACCTGGCGGTGGAGGGGATCCGGCAGCTCGCGGCCGCGGAAACCCAGAAGTACGGGCACGTCACCTACTTCTGGAACGGGAACAACTCCGGCCTCTTCGACCCGAAGACCGGGCGCTTCGAGGAGGTGCCCCCGGAGACCGTCCGGGCGGACACCTACGAGGCCGTGGTCCGCCGCACGGATCTGGAGACCTACCTGGAGATCCCAAGCGACCGCGTTCCCTTCGAGCAGCGCCCCTGGATGAAGGCCGCGGAGGTCACGGACGCCGTCCTCGCGGAGCTGGCGGAGGGAGGCCACCGCTTCGCCCGGGTGAACTACGCCAACGGGGACATGGTGGGCCACACCGGGAACCTGGAGGCCGCGATCCAGGCGGTGCAGGCCGTGGACCTCTGCCTGGGGAGGCTCCTCGAAGCGGTGGCCGAGGCGGACGGCCTGGCCCTGGTCACCGCCGACCACGGGAACGCGGACGAGATGTTCCTGCGGGACAGGAAGACGGGGGAGATCCTCCGCGACGAGTCCGGCCGCCCGAAGCCGAAGACGAGCCACACCCTGAACCCCGTCCCCTTCCTCCTCTTCGATCCCCGGGCCGACGGCACGCTGGACCTGGCCGCCGGCCGGGAACCGCCCGGCCTGGCCCACGTGGCGGCCACGATCCTCGGTCTCCTGGGCTACCGGGCCCCGCCCGGCTATCTCCCGAGCCTGCTGCGGATCCGGGGGTGAGGTCATCGGCTCGTGGGGGCGAAGAGCCGGCGGGGCCGCCGCTCCCGTTCCGGTGGGCCGCGGCCCGGAGGGTTGCCGGGGCGCAGGCGGGATCGCGTTCACGATGAGAGTCTCCACGTGCGGGGTCTGCCGGTGCGACCGACGGTGACGGCGTATGGATGGAGAGATCCTTGATACCGAGCCTTCTGCCCGTGCGCTGATCACGGTTCCTGCATGTCGGCGTGGGTGTACGGCGGAGACACGCAAGGACGGGGGCTCGCCGGAGACTCGGCGGACAACCCGTTCGGCACGCAACGACCTCCCGGCCAACGGGGAACGGGATTGACAGGTCGCTTCTTCTTGCCTACTTTGAGTGCCCTTCCTTGTCATTGAGTGAAACTCGAGGCGGGGGAATCGCAGGCGGGGTCATTCATGGCGGAACGCACGCTTCCGGAAGCTCTCTCAGCCGGTCTCGGCGCTCTACCCTGCGGGCACGGAGGAAAAGCGCTGGGTGGAGGGCGTGCTGGCGCGGAAGAATGGGCCTGGTTTCGGATGACCCAATCAGAGGGAGGTCCATCATGACCCACGGCGAACTGCTCCAGCGCATCTCGGTCGATCCCGCGGTTTGCGGTGGCAAGCCGTGCATCCGGGGCCATCGGATCTGGGTCTCCCTGATCCTTGATCTGCTGGCTTCCGGGTTGACCACCGAGGACATCCTCGAGGAGTACCCGCAGCTCACGGCGGAAGACATCCACGCGTGCATCGCCTACGCATCGGAGATGACGCGCGAGCGCGTGATCCACACGGCGTAGGCCATGAGGGTCAAGCTCGACGAGAATATCGGGGCGCGGGGAGCACGGATCCTCCGGGACGGGGGATGCGAGGTGGAGACGGTCGTCTCGGAGGGTCTTGGCGGCGCTTCCGACGAGGCGCTCATCGCGAAGTGCCGGGCGGAGGGCCGAACGCTCCTTTCGTTCGACAAGGACTTCGCCAGCATCCTGCGGTTCCCTCCGGCGCGGTACGCAGGGATCGTCGTACTCCGCCTGGCGGAACCGCTCACCCTTCCCGCCATCGAGGACGCTCTGCGCCGGTTCCTCGCAGCGTCGGAGGGGAAGGATCTCACAGGCTGCCTCTGGATCATCGACACCACGCGCGTCCGCGAGTTCGAGGAACAGGATCAGCCATGAGACGGCTCTAGCCCGCATTTCTCATCAGGCGTGCGGGCGATGGCTCCAAGCCGGTGCTGGGAACAGAGTTCCAACGGAGGGCGGAACCCCTGGTCCACCACAGGCTGTTTTCGGCGAGAGATCGTCG
>JAOZQC010000027.1 GCA_029932425.1 Planctomycetota bacterium
CGCCCCACCCGGCCGCCCGAGAAGCGGGCCACCATGGCGGGGGCGGGCGCGTGGAACGCCGCCGAGCTCACTCCCACCACCAGGAGGAGCAGGGCCAGGGAGGGGAGGCCCGTGGCCAGCCCCAGGGAGCTCATGAAGGCGGCGGTGAGGGCGGGAGCGGCCACCAGGAACAGCCGGCCGCTCCGGCGGTCCGCGAGGTGCCCGAGGAGGGGCTGGAGGAGGGACGGCAGGCGGAGGAGGAGGGCCAGGCTCCCCGCCGCGGTGAGCGAGAGGCCGAGCTTCTCGATGAGCAGGGGAAGCAGGGGCGCGTAGAAGGCGGTGAAGGTGTCATGCACGAGATGGGCGGCCGCGACCCCCAGGACGGGGCCGGCGTGAAAGCGCTCGCGGGAAGGCTCGGGACGGGAGGCGGGCATGACGCGTGCGCTCACTATAGCGCGGTCCGGCGGGAGGACGGAGCGGGGGGCGAGGGCCGCGGGCCCGGGCGGAAGGGCGGGGAGGGGGCCCGTCCCGTCCGGGGCGGCGGGCGGGGGTCACGGGAAGGGGAGAGGGAGAGCGCGAATCGCGCGCGCCCCCGCAGGTAACTTTCGTGCGCCCGGTTTCGGGGTCGGGTACATTCCGGCACGCCGCCACCGGGGCGCCCATGAACCGGTTTCTTCCCTTTCTCTCCTGGATCAGGGATACGGACGCCCGGAGCCTTCGCGCCGACCTCGTCGGCGGGGTGACGGTGGCCCTCGTGCTCATCCCGCAGTCCATGGCGTACGCCCAGCTCGCCGGCCTGCCCGCCTACTACGGCCTGTACGCCTCCTTCCTCCCGCCCGTGGTGGCCTCTCTGTTCGGCTCCAGCCGCCAGCTCGCCACGGGGCCCGTGGCCATCGTCTCCCTCATGACCGCGGCCACCCTGGAACCCCTCGCCACCGCGGGGAGCGCGCAGTTCATCGCCTACGCCGTCTTCCTCGCGCTCCTCGTGGGCGTGATCCAGCTCCTCCTGGGGGTCCTCCGGCTGGGCATCCTGGTGAACTTCCTCTCCCACCCCGTGGTCACCGGCTTCACCAACGCGGGCGCCCTGATCATCGCCAGCTCCCAGCTCTCGCGGCTGCTCGGGGTGGAGGTGGACAAAGGGGAGCACCACTACGAGACGGTCGCCGCCGTGGTCCGGGAAGCGTTCCGGCACGGCCACCTGCCCACCATCGCGTTCGGCGCGGGGGCCCTCGTGCTGATGATCGTCCTGCGCCGGATCTCCCGCCGGATCCCCTGCGTGCTGGTGGCCGCGGGGCTGGCCATCCTCCTCGCCCGGACCCTGGGCTTCGAGCGCGAGACGAGGATCTCCGCCGACGACCTCCTCACCCAGAGCGCCCGGGAGATGATCGAGTCCTTCAACGTGGTGGTGCAGGGCCGGGAGGAGGCCCTCGACGAGCTGCGGCGGGTCGAGGCGGAGCTGTCGGCGACGGAGAGCGAGAAGAGCCGCTTCTCCGCCGAGGTGGTCCAGCTCGAGGCCCGGGCCGCCCTCATCCGGATCGAGCGCCGGAAGGCCGCGGAGCGGGCCTCGGAGCTGCGCGGCCGGCTCCGCCGGCTCCGGTTCGTCCGGGCCGAGGGGCCGGGAGGAGAGACCGGCTGGTTCGTGGCGGGGAAGGTCCCCGGCGGCTGGCGGGCCGGGAGCCGCCGCTGGCGGCTCCGGGTGGGGAACCGCTGCCTCTCGGAGGGGGCCCTCTGCCTGTCCTCCGGCGGATCGGTGGTGGGTCGGATCCCGCGCGGCCTGCCTCCCTTCGCGCTTCCCGCCGTGGACCTGGGCCTCCTCCCCCGGCTGTTCACCGGGGCGGTCATCATCGCACTCCTGGGCTTCATGGAGGCCATCTCCATCGCCAAGGCCATGGCCGCCCGGACGGGGCAGCGCCTGGACCCGAACCAGGAGCTCATCGGCCAGGGGCTCGGCTGCATCGCCGGGTCCCTTTCCGGAAGCTACCCCGTCTCGGGCTCGTTCTCCCGCTCCGCGGTGAACCTCCAGGCGGGGGCGGCGAGCGGGCTCTCCATGATCTTCGCCAGCGGGGTGGTGGCCGTCACCCTGCTCTTCCTGACCCCGCTCCTCTACTTCCTCCCCCAGTCGGTCCTGGCCGCGGTGATCATGCTGGCGGTGATCGGCCTCGTGAAGCCGGCCAGCTTCGTCCACGCCTTCCGCGTCCACCACCACGACGGCATCACCGCCGTCGCCACCTTCGCGGGCACGCTCGTCTTCGCCCCCCACCTCGACCGGGGCATCGCCCTGGGGGTGGGGCTCTCCCTCGTCTTCTACCTGAGCCGCAACATGAAGCCGGCGGTGGCCACGCTGGCGAAGCATCCGGACGGGTCCTTCCGGAGCTGCCGCCGCTGGGGCCTGGCCGAATGCCGGTACATCTCCCCCATCCGCTTCCACGGCTCCCTCATCTTCGCCAACGCCACCTACCTCGAGGACCAGGTGCTCCAGCAGCTCGAGGACCACCCCGACCTGCGCCACGTCCTGCTCGTGGCGAACGGGATCAATGAGATCGATTCCTCGGGGGAGGAGGTGCTCGCCCTGCTCGTCACCCGGCTGCGCGAGGGAGGCCGCGAGGTCTCCATCAGCGGGCTCAACGACCGGATGGTGGACCTGCTCCGGCGCACCGGCCTCCTCGCGCGGATCGGGGAGGAGAACCTCTACCGGAACGTCCGCGAGGCCCTCGCCTCGATCCACGCCCGCGCCCACGCGGGCGGCGACGAGCGGCGCTGCCCGCTGCTCGAGGTGGTGCGGAAGGAGTGACGGGGGCGGCCGCGTCCGGCCGCGCGGACCGCTACCAGCCCTTCTTCTCCAGGATGTCGTCGATCCGGGAACGGAGCCGTTCCTGGGCCAGCTCGGCGTGCCGGGCGGAGCCCTCCCGGATCGCCCGCAGCAGGGCGTCCAGGTCCGCGGGCTTCTCGATGTAGTCCATGGCGCCGATCTTGATGGCCTCCACCCCCTTGGCCACCTCGGCGTGCCCGGTGAGCATGATCACCTGGGCGGTGGGATCCATGCCGAGGAGCCGGCGCAGCACCTCCATCCCGTCCAGGCCGGGCATCACCATGTCGAGGATGATCACGTCGTAGGATCTCCGCCCCGCCAGCTCGAGCGCGGAGGAGCCGTCGGCGGCGGTGTCCACCCGCATGCCCCGGGCCTGGAGACGTTCCCCCAGGAGCTCCGCGAACTCCACCTCGTCGTCGACGAGCAGGACACGCTCCCCGCTCATGGTTCACCTCCCCGGGACAGGTCGAGTTCCACGGCCACCCCGAACCCCTCCGGCCCGGGCCCCACCCGGGCCCCGAGACGCCCCGCCGCCCGGTGGAGCCCCGCCGCCTCTCCCGCCTCGTCCAGGGGCAGGGGGCGGCCGCCGTCCACCAGGATGCGCGCCGAGGCCCCCGCCCGGGCCAGGGCCAGGGCGATCCTCTCCCCTTCCCGGGCCGCCTCGAAGGCCAGGACGAGGGCGAGGTGGACCACCTGCATGAGGAGGAACCCGTCGCCCTCGAACACCGCGGAGCCCGGGTCGGCCCGCACCTCGATCGCCACCTTGCGCATCTCCGCCGTTCGCGCCTCGAGCCCCGCCACCAGTTCGAGGAGATCGGCCACGTCCACCACCACCCGCTCCCGGTCCGTGCTGTGGGCGAACCGGTTCAGCCGCACGAGCACGCGGTCCGCGCGCGCCACCTGGCGCTCGATCTTCTCCAGGAGCTTCCCCAGCCGCTCCGGGGAGAGCCCCGGGCCCCGGGGATCGCGGCGCAGGTCCTCGATGAGCCCGCAGACCTCGCGGACGATGGCCAGGCAGTTGCGGATCTCGTGGGTGGCGGAGGCCGTCATCGCCCCGAAGAAGGCGAGTCCCGAGCGCTCCGGGACGGCCGCGGCGTCTTCCGTCATGCTCGCTCCTTCGCGGTCCTCTCGATGGTCTCGAGGAGATCCTCGAGGTCCACCGGCTTCAGAAGATACGCCACCGCGCCGATCCGCCGGCCTTCCTCCCGCTCGTCCGCCGTGGAGTGCCCGGTGAGGAGGATCACCCTCGTCCCGGGGTGCCTCTCCCGGATCCGCCGGGCCGCCTCGAACCCGCCCGTGCCGGGCATCTTCACGTCGAGGAGGACGACCTCGAAGGAGCGCTCCGAGAGGAGATCCAGGGCCCGGTCCGCGCTCGACGCCCAGGCGGTCTCCATCCCCCGAAGCTCGAGCCGCTCCGCGAGGGCCGCGGCGAACTCCTCCTCGTCGTCCACGATCAGCACCGACAGAGCAGTCATTCCTCCTCCCGGGGGCGGACGCGGACGGGCAGGACCACCGTGAACACCGTGCCGTCCCCGACCTTCGACTCCACGTCGATCCTCCCGCCGAGCCGGGTGACGATCCCGTAGGTGATCGAGAGGCCGAGGCCCGTTCCGTACTCGGTCTTCGTCGTGTAGAAGGGCTCGAAGATGTGCTCCAGGTCGGACGGCGAGATCCCGCACCCGTCGTCGGCGATGGAGACGGACACCGCGTCCGGGCCCCGGCGGGCGATGTCGATCTCCACCCGGCCTCCGTCGGAGACCGCCTGGAGCGCGTTGTTCAGGATGTTCAGGAACACCTGCTGGAGCTGCCCCCGATCGCTCTCGATGGAGGGGAGGTCCTCCTCCGCCTTCACCTCGAGCCGGATGCTCCGGTAGAGGGCTTCCTTCTCCAGGAAGCTCAGCACCTCGCGGAGCAGCGCCTCGAGGTCGATCCTGTCGCTCCGGACCTGCATCCGCTTGGCGAAGCCGAGGAGGCGGTGGGTGATCCGGCGGCACCGGTCCACCGAGGAGAGGACGGAGTCGAGCAGGGCCAGGAACTTCTCGCGGCGCGGGAAGTCCTCCGCGAGGCCCACCAGGTCCTTCAGGAGGCCGGCCTTCTCGTTGATGATGGCGAGAGGGTTGTTGATCTCGTGCGCCACGCCCGCGGCCAGGCGGCCGATGGAGGCCATCTTGCTCGTGTACTGGATCTTGTGGAGGATCTCCGTCCGGCGCATGTCGCCTTCCCGGATCCGGTACACGAGGTAGGCGGAGGTGGCCATGATGAGGATCAGGATCAGGATCCCGCTTCCCACCGTGAGGCCCAGGAGCTTCCAGCGCAGATCCAGGTACCTCTTGACGCCCGCCGTGGGCTCCGCCACCAGAGTGAAGAAAAACGGGGATTCGGGGATCCTCGCGCACCCCACGAACCGCCTCCCGCCCTCCGGCGCCCGCCGGAGCCGGATCTCGCTCTCCCCCTCGCAGGAAGGGAGCTCGCCCCGCCAGCGACTCAGGACGGCCCCGTCCCGGGAGGGAGTCTGCAGCACCCCCCGGCGGTTCACCACGAAGGCGTCGCTGCCCGGCCTCCCGCCCAGGGGAGCGACGAAACGGGTGAGGATCTCGGCGTCGATGGTCGCCCGCAGGACGTAGAACTCCCCGCGCTCGTTCTCTCCTCTCACGGCGATCACGAAGTGGGGCAGCTTGCGGAAACCGAGGAAGACGTCGCTGATGTAGCTGCCCCGCTTGAGCACCTCCGGGAACCACTCCTGCTCCCGGTAGCTCTTCCCCCGGAGGCCGTACGGCCCGAAGTACTCGAGGAGCCGACCCTCCGCATCGATCACCCCGAGATCCACGAAGCCGCCCCACGCGCGGTTCAGGCGGTCGTGGAGTTCCCGGAGCCTCGCCCGGTCCAGGAGATCCGCCTCGGTCCGATCGAGGACCACGAACCGGAGGGCGTCCAGATGCCGGCCCAGGAAGGAGCCCAGCGAGCGCCGGGTGCTCTCCAGCCGCCGGCGAATCTCCTGCCGGGTGGACTCCCGGAGCGATCTCTCGAACTCCGTGTAGTTGATGTGGGTGAGGATGAGGAGGGGGGCGAGGGCCACCACGGCGGTGAGGAGGACCACGAAGAGCCAGAGCTTCCGGTAGCGCCGGGGCTCCCTCTCCGCGAGGGTCTCCGGCTCGGAGGGGAGAGGATCCCGGCCGGCCGACGATCCCCTTCCCCCCGGCATCAGTCCTCCGTTTCCTCGGTCCCGGGCGGGGAGCCTTCCCGCCGCGCCTTCTCGTCGGCCTCCCTCACGGTCCGCTCCAGCTCGTCGATCTCCACCGGTTTCTGGAGATACGCGAAGGCGCCCAGCTCGTCCGCGAGGGCCCTGTCCTTCTCGCTGCCGTGACCCGTGAGGATGATCACCTCCACCTCCGGATGCGATCGCTTCACCCGGCGCAGCACCTCCATCCCGTCCATTCCCGGCATCCGGAGGTCGAGGACGATGACGCGGGGCCGGCGCTCCTCGAGCGCGGCCAGCGCCTCCTCTCCGTCGTACGCCACGCTCGGCTCGATCCTCCGGATCTCGAGGCGCTCGGAGAGGGCCAGGACGAACTCCTTCTCGTCGTCGACGAGCAGCACGCGGGTGGGCACCTGGAACTCCTCCTCCCGGAAGAAGGCCGTCTGGGCGGGGCGGGGCCGGACCCGGACCTCCGCGGAGGCCACGCCGGGCACGGAGGACGCCACCCGGCGGATCCTCTCCCGCGCGGCGTGCGACCGGCCCGCGGACGGTTCCACGGTGACCGTCACCACGCCCCCCTTCGAGGCCGTCTCGGCCACGATCCCCTCCTCGAGGAGAGCCACCTCCACCGCCGCCGCCGTGCCGAAGTCCTCCATCGCCTCCCGGGACGCGGGAGTGGCCCGCAGGGCCGGCCGGGACGCGCATTCCTCGATGAGTCGCGCGGCCTCTTCCACGGTCGTCTCCTGCATGGGGATCCGGAGGTCGTGGAGGCGCCGGTCCCAGGGCCCCAGGCGGAAAAGGAAGCGGGTCCATTCCGCCCGGGCCAGGTCGGTCCTGTCCAGGGCGCGGCGGGCGCGCCGCTCCGAAACGGCGCCGGCGGCCCGGGCCCGGGCGAGGCGGAACTCCCGGTCCGCGAGGAGGCAGACCCGGAGGACATGGGTGACCTCCCGCGGCACCAGGAGGCCCGCGAACCCGTGGTAGACGAGGTCTTCCCGGGCCAGGACGCGGGCCGCCGCGAGCCGGAGGTGCGCCACCCTCCGGGCGCGTTCCCGGCGCGGATGGAGGCGGAAGAGGGGTGCCCCGGCCAGGGTCTCCCGGAGACGCGCCACGGTGATCCCGGCTTCCCGGGCCGCCCGCTCGAGCACCTCCGGGCCCACCAGGTCCCAGCCGAGGCGGCGCGCCGCCTCCCGGGCGACTTCCCCGGCGCCGCAATGCGATGCACTGAAGATCGTGACGAGAGGCATGAGGCCCCCGGACGCGGTGTCGAGGCGGTCCAAGCGGCGGCAGCAACGCCCCCTTATAGCGGGAGGTCCCCTCCACGACAAGCGCGGCCGGGGGTCAGGCGGGGAGGAAGAGGAGGTCCCGGACCTCCTCGAGGAGCATCCGGAAGCGGCGGCCCCGGGGGTGATCCGGCAGCGACGACAGGTCGGGGGTCACGGGGAGGACGAGCCGGTAGGCGCCCTCCACGAGGCGCTTCTCCGCGCCCAGGTCGTGAATCCAGTCGATGAGGAAGCGATTGGCGGGGAGGATCGTGCTCCGGGCGAACCGGATGCCGCCCGCGCCCATGAGGAGGTAGAGGATCGCGAGCAGGATCGAGCCCAGTCCCTTCCGCTGGTAGGCGTCGATGACCGCAAGGGCGATCTCCGCCGTTTCCGGGTCCTCCCGCACCCGGATGAACCGGGCGACGCCGTACCCGGGAAAGAAGGGATCCACGGGGTCCACCGCCCCCCAGGCCACGTGGTCGATCTGGTCCACCTCCGTCAGGTACCGGAGCTGCTCCTCGGTGAGCTCGCTCACCGGGGAGAAGAACCGGTGGTAGCGGGATTCCATGGAGAGGAGCGCAAGCCCCTCGATGAAGCGCGGCCGGTCCCCCGGCCGCACGGGCCGGAGGAGCACGCGGGTCCCGTCCCGGAGATCCATCTCGAAGGAGGGGCGGATGCGCGGAGGCGACGGAGGAGGAGGGGCTTCGGGTTCGCTCACACCGCCCATCCTAATGGATTCCCGCGGGGTCCTTCGCTTTCCCGCCCCCCCGCGGCCGGGCGGCGGCGGAAAGGAGCCGCCGCCGGGCCCCGCGGGGCGCCGGGGATTCGGGATGCGGGAACCGGGGAGGAGATCCGGACCCGCGCGAGGTGCCCGGAAAAGTGAAAAAGTCATGCCTGTCAGCGATGTTTCAATCCGCCCTCAGGGAGGGTCCGGTTCCTGCCGATAACGGGGCATGGGACTGCGGATCCTCGTCACCGGGGGCGCCGGGTACATCGGCAGCCACACCCTGGTGGAGCTCCTCGAGGCGGGCCACCGGGCGGTGGTGGTGGACAACCTCCGGAACAGCTCGCGGATCTCGCTGGACCGCGTCCGCGAGATCACCGGGCGCGACCTGACCTTCGTCGAGGCGGACCTCCGGGACGGAGCGGCAGTGGACCGGATCCTGGCCCGCCGCCGGTTCGACGCCGTGATCCACTTCGCGGGGCTGAAGGCGGTGGGGGAATCCACGGAGGCGCCCCTCCGCTACTACGACAACAACGTGGGCGGCACCCTCTCGCTCCTGGCGGCGATGCGGAAGCACGGCGTCCGGAGCCTGGTCTTCTCCTCCTCCGCCACCGTCTACGGCGACCCCGCCCGCCTTCCCATCACCGAAGATTTCCCGCTCTCCGCCACGAATCCCTACGGGCGCACCAAGCTCGTGATCGAGGAGATCCTCCGGGACCTGGCGGCCTCGGAACCCGGCTGGCACATCGCGCTGCTCCGCTACTTCAACCCCGCCGGCGCCCACGAATCGGGCCGGATCGGCGAGGACCCGCGCGGCGTCCCCCAGAACCTCATGCCCTACGTCATGCAGGTGGCGGCGGGCCGGCGACCCGTCCTCCGGATCTTCGGCGCCGACTACCCCACCCGGGACGGCACCGGCGTTCGCGACTACATCCACGTCACCGACCTCGCCCGGGGCCACCTGGCCGCCCTCCGGGCCCTTCCCGGCCTCGAGGGAGCGCGGGCCGTGAACCTCGGCACCGGGCGCGGCTACTCCGTGCTCGAGGTGGTGGCCGCCGCCGCGGAGGCTTCCGGCCGGGAGATCCCCTACGAGATCGCGGACCGCCGCCCCGGCGACATCGCCGAGTGCTACGCCGACCCCTCCCTCGCGGCCCGCCTGCTCTCCTGGCGGGCGACGAGGGGCATCGAGGAGATGGCGCGGGACGCCTGGCGCTGGCAGGCCGCGAACCCCCTGGGGTACGAGGAGGCATGAGGCTCCGCGTCCGGCCCCTCTCCCTGCTGGCGGCGACCTCGCTCGCCCTCTCCTGCGCCGGCCTGGGACGGAGCCCCGCCCGGCCCGATCTCGCCGCCCTCCGCTCCTGGGCGATCCAGCTCCAGGGCCTGGACCGGCCCGGGGCCGCCGAGCGCCTGGCCCGCGCCCCCCTCGACCTCGTGGTGCTCGATCCCATGACCACCGTCCGGGGACGGGGGTCCTTCCCCCTCCGGGCCCGCGTGGCCCGGCTGCGCGCCTCGCCGGGAGCCTCCCGTCCCGGGAAGCTCTGTCTCGCCTACCTGAACGCCGCCGAGGCGGAGACGTACCGGACCTGGTGGCGGCCGGACTGGGTCCCCCCGGACGGGAGCCGGGCGGGGAACCCCTCCTTCCTTCTCGCCGGGGACCCCGCCGGCTGGCGGGGACACGTCCCGGTGGCCTACTGGGACCCGGCCTGGAAGGCGATCCTCCTCGCGGCGGTGGACTGGATCGTGGACGAGGGTTTCGACGGGGTCATGCTGGACCGGGGGGGGGGGGGGGGGGCACGCCCGGACGGCCGCGGCCGCGGAGCGGGCGGGCGTGGACCCGGGGCGGGCCATGGCGGATCTCGTCCGGCGCCTGGCCGCCGCCGCCCGGGCCCGCCGGCCGGGCTTCCTCGTCCTCCTGAACGACGGAGCCCCCCTCGTGCGGCGCTTTCCGGAGCTGGCCGGGGTCGCGGACGGCGTGGTCCGCGAGTCCGTCACCTTCGCGGGCCGGCCTTCCTCGCGGTGGAGCGATCCGGAGAACGCCGACCTTCCCGTGCCCGAGGGGGAGCGGCGCCGGATCCTCGCGGACCTCGACGCGGTGCGCGCCCTCGGCCTCGCCGTCTTCACCCTGGACTACGCCGCGGACCCCGCCCACCGGGCCCGGGCCGCGGCCCTCGCCCGCGGCCGGGGCTTCCTCCCCTTCGTGAGCCGCACGCCCCTCAGCCGGCTGCCCGCGGAGTGACGCGGGGCCGGAGGCGCGTTCGCCGGCCCCGAGCGGGGCGGGTGAGGGCAAGGAGCTTGCGGGAGTCGATCCTTCCCGGGTGGAGGACGGGTACGGACGCCGCCGTCGCCCGCGATGACCGGCCGGGTCCATGCGACCTCGCGAACCGGGCGGGCTCGTCCGGACGCCCGGTTCCCGCCGGATCTCGTCGCGACCGGCCCCCGGCGACGCTCTCTCGCCGAGGAAGAAGCCGGGGCGGACCGCGGGCCCCACGCTCCGAGGGAAGCCCCTTCCCGGGTGCGGCCGGGAGTCACCGCCCGGACCCCGGACGGGGAAGGCCGGCCAGGTCCAGGACGGCCCGTCCCCCCCCTCTCTCGTCCTTCCGGAGGACCAGGACCTTGGGGCGCCCGTCCCCGGTGAAGTCCGCCGCCTCGAGGGAGACCAGCTCGAGCCCGTCCCGCCCCTCGAGGACCACGCTCGCGTCCGGGTCGCGCCCGCGCGTGGCCCCCGCCGCCCGGTCCTCGGCCAGGCCCCGCAACCACCCGAGGATTCTCTCCACCGTCCAGACCTCGTCGTCCTTCCCGAAGAAGAGCGAGCCGATGTCGGGACCGGCGGCCCGGCGCAGGCGACCTCCCGCGCCCCGCCACCATCCGAGCCGCCGGCCGTCCTTCCCCAGCATGACCACGTCCTCCCGCCCGTCCCCGTCGAAGTCCCCCTCGGCGAAGGGGCGGAAATGCGCCACCGTCTCCTCGAACCGGCGGAGGAGGGCGTCGGGGTTCCGGAGGACGTCCATGATCTTCGGGAGGCGGACCCGGATCCCCCCCCGCCAGCGCGGCGTGGTGGAGAAGGTGCAGTCGCCCTCCCCCGCATAGCCGGAGGCCGCGAAGGTGAGGTCGAGCTCCCGGTGGAGCCCGGCCACCAGCCCCGCGATGGTGGGCACCTGGAGCCGGAGCAGGAGGAGGTCGGGCCGGTCGTCCCCGTCGATCCGGGTGACGAGGAGCATCGTCACGTCCTCCGCCACCTTGAGGATCGAGGCCGGGTCCGTGAACCGGGGGCCGTCCCGGGTTCCCCGGAAGATCCAGATCTTCCGGCGGTGGTGGATCACGTAGTCCGGGATCCCGTCCGCATCCAGGTCCCGGATGAGGAGGACGGCGTCCCCCTTCCCCGCGAGCGTCTTCCCCGGCCGGATCCCGGCCTCCGGGGTGGTGTCGCGGAAGATCGAGAGATCGAGCACGCGGTCCGCCTCCGCGGGGATCGTGCCGCCGGCCCGCTGGAGATGGAACCCCAGGCGATCGCCCTCCGTGACGAGGAGATCGTCGCGCCCGTCCCCGTTCACGTCCCGGAAGGAGAGCCGGGGGATGCGGAAGGCGCTGGAGAGGGTGTCGGAGAGCCGGTCTCCGCCCGTCTCCCGGCTCGTCCGGGCCTTGGTCCGCACCACCGCGGAGCGGGTGAGGCCGGCCCCCTCCCCGTTTCCGCTCACCCAGATCTCGAACGTCCGGAGCCCGGGGAGGAGGAGATCCGGGCGGCCGTCGCCGCTCACGTCCCGGAGGATGGGCGCGAAGCGGGGCGCCCCGATCCGCAGCTGGAAGCGCGCCCGCAGCGAGACCCGGGTCCCTTCCGGGGAGAGACCCCGGCCCGGGAGGAAGCGGTGGGCCGCGAGCCCCGCCGGGGAGAGGACCACGAGCTGGGCGCCCTTCCCCTCCCCGAGGATGTCCCCCACCGCGAGCAGGGACCGCTCCGGGTGCGGCAGGAGGATCCGGCCCCGGCGCTCGAGACGGGCGCCGCTCCGCACCTCCACCTCGCCCCCCGCGCCGGCGATCACCACCTCCGAGGCCCCGTCGCCGTCCAGGTCGGCCACCACGTGGCCCGCGTACCGGAAGTCCGTGCCGACCTGCACCCGGACCGGCGCCGCGGCGGGGGCCGCCCGCACCCCCGGCGAAACGGCGGGGAGCACCGCCGCGAAGAGGAGGAGGAGCGGAAACCGCGGCGCCCGGATCATCGGAACCTCACGTGCAGCACCTGCTTCCGCTCGATCACCAGCAGCTCGGGCGGGCCTCCCCCGGGATCCGCCGCGGACACGATCCGCGCCCGGCGGTCCACCGCGACCTGGAACACCGGTCGCGGAGAGATCACGAGCCCCCTTCCCGCCCGGCGGGGGGTCAGGATGCGGAGCCGCTCGGGGGGATCCCGGAGCAGGAGATCCTTCACCCCGTCGCCGTTCACGTCCCCGATGAACCGGGCGGTGAGGCGCCGTCCCGCCTGGGTGAGGTCGTCCACCGGGATCTTCACGGGCACGCTCAGGCCCGGACGCTCCGTGAATCGGCCGCCCCGGTTCAGGAACACGGAGAGGCGGGCCTCCACGGCCCCCGCGGAAGCGGCCCGCAGGGCGTCCACGGCGTCGATGCGGAGCGTGCCCAGGACGAGGTCGGGGAGGCCGTTGCCGTCCACGTCCGTGAGATCGGAGGCCCCCGAGAACCCCCGCAGGAGGAGGAGCTGCTGGGGGATGCCCCGCGGGCCGTAGAGCGGGGCGGCGGGAGTCTGGGCGGAGCGCCCCCGGCCGCGGCCCTGCACGTAGACCAGGACCTGGGTGCGGGCCTCCCGGGATCGCCGGTCCCCGGCCAGGATCACCCCGTCCGCCCGGTGATCCCCGTCGAGATCGACCGCGAAGGAGGCGAAGGAGAGGTCGAAGCGGCGGCTCCGGTCCACGGACAGGGGCAGGAGAAGGCGCAGGTCGGGGGCGCCGGAAAACCGGCCGCGGGGATGCTGGCGCCAGACGAGCAGCTCTTCCGCGGTCTGGGCCAGGACGTCCGGGAGGCCGTCGCCGTCGAAGTCCGCCACCACCGGGTTCGGCACCGAGTCCCAGACGGAGAGGGCGGCGCCGGTCTCCTCCCCCAGGCCCCCCTCGAGGACGAGAGTCCTCCGGAGGTCGCGGAGGCGGTCCCGGGCCCGGCCCTTCTCCTCCGCCGCGGATCCCGCTTCCTCCTCCCCGCCCCCCGGCAGCACCAGGCGGCTCACGAGGTCGAAGGAGGGGGCCTTCCCCGGCGGGCGGCGCTGGAAGGCGATCCGGTAGCCGGTCGCCTCCGGGAACAGGAGGTCGGGGAGCCCGTCCCCGTCGAGGTCGCGGACGCCTCCGCGCCAGTGGAACACGGCGTGGGGATCGGGGATCTGCCAGAGGAAGTCGCCGGTCATGAGCTTCCGGAACCGGCCCTCCGCCTCCGCCCCCGGGCGGACCGCCCAGGCCCCGCGGGGGGTGAAGAGGACGATCTCCTCCCCGGGGGCGGCTCCCACGTCGCCCGCGGAGAACGCCACCACGTCGCGGGGCAGGGGGATCCGGGCGGACGGCTCGGTCCCGAAGCAGTACTCTCCCGGCCCTCGCCGGCGGACCTTGATCTCCCGATCGAAGTCGACCCGCCGCCGGGAGGTGGCGAGGATGAGATCCCGTCCCCCGTCGCCGTCCACGTCGGCGAGGGCGGCGTCCGCGAGCTTCGTCCCCCGGGGGAGCTGGACGGTGGTCACCCGGCCTCGGCCCGGGGGGTCGCCCCGGCTCTCGGGCGCGGCGAGCGCGGCGAGGAAGAGGAGCGGCAGGAGAAGCCCGGGGCGCATCACTCCTCCACCTTCTCCAGCCGATCCGCGTCCCCGCCGCGGATCCGGAAGAGCCAGAGGAACCGCCACTCCCACGCGGCGGGCGTGGTCTTCTTCCGGATCAGGCCGAGGAGGATCGAGGTCTCCGCCGAGCCCCGGTCGCTCTCGTAGAAGAGGAGCGGAGGGAGGTTCACCCGCGTGATCTCCCGCTCGCGCCGCGTGAGCCGGGTCCGGACCTCCCTCCGCTTCCCGTCCCGGACCACCGTCACCTCGAGGGTGTCGCCCGCTTCCCGGATGGCGTCGAGGACCACCTGGGGATGCGTGACGGGCCGGCCCCCCGCGCGGACGAGCAGGTCCCCGAACCGGAGGCCCGCCGCTCTCCAGGGGCTCCGGCGGGAGAGCCCCACGATGACCGCCCCGCCTCCGGGACCGAGGCCGGCGCGGCGGGCTTCCACCTCCGTGGCCGTGCGGACGACCACTCCCACCCGCTTCTCCTCCCGGTACCTCTCCACGGGACGGCGGTCGGGGGGATGCACCCGCGCGATCACCGCGATCTCCGTCCGGAACTCCACCCCCGCCCGGTCGATCACCACCGCGAGCTTCGTCCCCGGCGCGGCGTCGATCTCGAGCTTCCGCCACTGGCTCGGATGGACCAGGACGTGCTCCACGCCCCCGGCGTCCCGGGCGGAGAGGAGCAGGTCCCCTTCCCGGACGCCCGCCGCGTCCGCGGGGGAGTTGAGCACGACCTCCCGCACCAGGAGGCCCGGCTCCCCGCCCTCCGGGGCGTCCAGGGTCCTCTGCCCCGC
>JAOZQC010000380.1 GCA_029932425.1 Planctomycetota bacterium
TCCGCTCCATTGGCCACCACGAAGTCGATGGCTCCGCCCTGCTCCTGCCGGGCCTCGCGGCGGCGTTTCTCCGGAGGAGGCGGGGAGACCTGATTCTCGCCCTCGCGGTCCTCCTCTACCTCCTGGTCCTCGGGCTGAGCCGCAACCTGAACGCCCGCTGGCTGCTCCCCGTCCTCCCCCTTCTCTGCGTGCTCGGCGGCCTCGCGGCCGCCCTGGTCTTCGAGGCCGCGCGCTTTCCTCCCCTCCCGCGGCGCGCGGCCGCGGCGGTCCTCGCCGCCGCGGTCCTCCTGGCCGGGGGAGGGCGTTCCCTGCGGCTCGTCCTGGCGAACCGGGAACCCCGCCCCCGGGCGTTGCTCGTCGCCTGGGCGAGGGAACACCTGGCGCCCGGCGACACCATCGCGGTGGGATTCTACGCGGAGAACCCCTTTCCTCTCTGCCGGGAGGCCCTCCGCGAGCGGATCCGGGACCTCTCCCGGGTGCTCGCCCACCCGGAGAAGGAGCGGCCGGACAGCCCGGTCTTCCTTCTTCCCGCCCGCCTGAACGAGGAGACCTTCGCCCTGCAGAAGGCCCGCCATCTCCTCGAGGGGGCCGGCGACGACGGCTTCCGGGTGCTGGAGTTCGGGACCGCGGGCCGGTACGCCGCCCTCGAGAAGGCGGCCCGGGAAGGCCGGGCGCGGGCCGTGGTCCTCCTCTCGCACCGGAGCTACCGCACGGACCGGGGCCCGGAGGAGGCCCGCCTGGCGCGGGACCGCGCGGCCCTGGTGCGCTACCTCCGGTCCGCGGCCGTCCGGGTGGAGAGGATCCGGAGCACCTACGTGGTGTACCTGCTTCCCCGGCGGTAGGCGCCGCGGGCTACACCGGCTCCAGGAGGAAGAGGGGCTGGCCCAGCTTCACCTCGGCGGCGTCGTCGGGCAGGATGCGCGCGATCCGGGCCCGGTCCGGACCGTCGCCGGAGGGGCTCCACACGATCCGGCTGAAGCACTTCATCACTTCCACGAGCGCCACCACCTTCCCCCGGGAGACCACGTCGCCCTCGGTGACGAAGGGGGGCTGTTCCGGGGACGGCCGGCGGTAGAAGATGCCGTCGGTGGGGGAGCGCAGCGCCAGCATCCCCTCCGGGATGTCCGTCTCCCCGGTCCGGGCGGCCTCCCCCGGCCCCCCGGCGTCCAGCCCCTCGACCGCGCCGGAGCCCAGGCGGAGAAGGGGCTGGCCGTACTCCAGCCGGGCCGGTCCCCTCTCCACCAGCAGCTCCGTGACGAACCCGGAAACGCCCTCCGGGACGACGAGGCGGTGGCTCACGGCGAGCACGCGCAGCACCCCGGCCGGGGCCCCCGGAGAGAGGAAGGTCCCGAGGGGGGGAGCCCCGTGATACCGTCCCACCGTGGGAGCCAGGAGCGTGTGGCCGTCCGGGCCCGGCCGGTCGAGGAGCGGGAGGGTCTTCATCTCGCCTGTCTCTCCGTCAGCACCGCCACGTCGTGGAGGGACCAGATCCGGGGGTTCTTCACGCGCCGGTACCCGGTGCCCTGGTAGCACATCTCCACCATGGCCTCGAGGTAGGTGCGCAGCTCCCCCATCCGCACGATCTCGTCGGTGTCCATGAGGCGCGCGGACCGGATCGGGTCCATGTCCCGGGTGATCCTCTCCTCCACCTTCCGCATCCCCGCCTCGATCTTCGCCCGCTCCTCGGGGTCCTTCGTGATGATCTCGAAGTTGTCGTCGAGCTTCGTCCGGAAGGCCCCGATGGCGAGGGTGCGCCCCTCCATCACCGCCAGCCGCGTGATGGGCGTGGAGAGCTGGAGCACGGGGTCGTAGGGCGCCCCGCTCATGGCGTAGTACCCCGCGCCGGAGGCCTTGCGGAGGAGGACGGTGATCATGGGGGTCACGTTGGTGGAGTTCGTGTAGATCAGGTTCGAGCCATAGCCGAGCAGCCCCTCCTTCTCCGCCTCCGCGCCGATGTCGAACCCGGAGATGTCCTGCAGCCACACGATGGGGATGCCGTCGTCGTTCAGGCAGCGGGAGAAGAGGGAGATCTTCGCGATCCCCTCCTTGTAGAGGATGCCCCCGGGCCGCTTCCGTCCCGCCAGGTCCGGGTGGTCGATGAGGAACTGGTTGTTCGCGATGAAGCCCGCGTAGAGGCCCCCCACCCGTCCCACCCCCACGATCATCTCCTCCCCCCGGTCGGGGAGGAGTTCCCAGAAGAGGCTCGAGTCCACGAGCCGGGCGATGACCTGGCGCATGTCGTAGGGCATGCGGTGGTCCGCGGGGAAGATGCCCTCCAGCTCCGAGGGGGGATGGAGGGGGTCGGCGGGATCGGCGCCGTACCGGTAGTAGTCCGCGGCGCTGGAGGGGAGGGTGGCCACGTCCTTGCGGATCATGGCCAGCACCGATTCGTCGTCCGGCCCCCGGAAGTCGGCGCAGTTGCTGAGATGCACGTGGACGTCCGCGCCCCCGATCGTGAGCGAGGTGATGTTCTGGGCCTTGCCCCCCTTGATGAGGGCCGCCCCCGCGATGACCATGTAGGCCTGCTCGGTCATGTAGACGCGGTCGCTGATGATCGGCATGTAGCCGCCGCCCGCGATGCAGTCCCCGAACACGGCCGCGATCTGGGGGACGTGCTCCGCGGAGAGCAGGCTGTTCATCTTGAAGATGTGGCCCGCCCCCGTGGGGCCCGGAAAGGAGCGGCTCTGCTCGGGAAGGTAGAGACCGCTGCAGTCCACGAGGTAGATGACCGGCAGGCGGAGGCGGAGGGCGATGGTCTGGGCGCGCTCGATCTTCTCCGGGGTGAGGGGCCACCAGGCCCCGGAGGCCACGGTGTTGTCGTTGGCGATCACCACCGTGTACCGGTCCGCCACCCGGACGAAGGCGGTGACCACCCCCGCGCCCGGGCACCGCTTCCCCCCGTCGAACTCCACGCCGTAGTTCACGAAGGTCTGGATGGGGAGCACCCGGGTGCCCGGGTCCTTCAGGAGCTCGATCCGCTCCCAGGCGGTGAGCTTCCCCTTGCGGTGCACCCGGTCGGCGTACTCCGGCCCCCAGCCCGCGCGCACCTCCTCGCGGCCCCGGAGGATGGGGGCCGCCCGCTCCTCCATGGCCGCCCGGTGCGCCCGGTAGTCCTCCTCGGGGAGGAACTCCCGGAGCGGGGACCCGATCGGCTGCAGGTGCACCTTAGCCATGGGCGGGACCTCCCTCCTGGCCCAGAAGCCTCGCCACGATCCCGGTATCGTAGCTTCCGCTCCGGAACTCCGGCGAGGAGAGGATGCGGAGGTGGAAGGGGATCGTGGTCTTCACCCCCTCGATGACGAACGACCGGAGGGCGGAGAGGACGGTGTCGATCGCCGCCTCGCGGTCCTTCCCGTGGCCGATGAGCTTGGCGATCATCGAGTCGTAGTAGGGGGGGACCACGTACCCCTCCTTCACGTGGGTGTCGATCCGGACCCCCGCCCGGTCCTCCGGGGGGACGAAGCGCTCCACGCGCCCGGGCGAGGGCGCGAACCCCGCCTCGGGGTCCTCCGCGTTGATCCGGACCTCCACCGCGTGGCCCGTGAAGGTCACGTCCTCCTGGGCCAGGGAGAGGGGCCGGTTGGCGGCGATGGCGATCTGCTCCTTCACGATGTCCACGCCGGTGACCATCTCGGTCACGGGATGCTCCACCTGGAGCCTCGTGTTCATCTCCATGAAGTAGAGGTGGCCCTCCGGGTCCCGGAGGAACTCCACGGTCCCCGCGTTCACGTACCCGATCCGGGCCACCGCCGCCGCCACCCGGGCCCCCAGGTCGTCCCGGACCTCCGGGGAGATGACGGGGGAGGGGGATTCCTCCACCAGCTTCTGGTGGTTGCGCTGCACGGAGCACTCGCGCTCGCCGAGGTGGATCGCCCGCCCGTAGGCGTCGGCGAGCACCTGGAACTCGATGTGGCGGCCGGCGC
>JAOZQC010000381.1 GCA_029932425.1 Planctomycetota bacterium
TCTAAGTCGGCGCGAGGAATAGGCGCCACAAGTTGTTGTGGGGAAGAAAGATGTGGTCGGGGCGAGAGGATTCGAACCTCCGACCTTCTGAACCCCATTCAGACGCGCTAGCCAAACTGCGCCACGCCCCGACCTTGGGTGGGTCGAGTCTAGTGCCGGGGGGCGGGGGGTCAAGCATTTCGGGTTCCCGGTCGGCGGCCGGTCCGGGAGGAAAGGCGGTCCGGAGAGGGTCTTCCGGATGGTTCCGGAGGCCGTGAAACACCGGGGAGGCATTTCCCGTAGAATAGGGCGAGGCTGCGAGACGGCCTCTTGCGCCCCCTTCGGCTCCGGCGACCCGGGAGGAAAACCATGCTCCGATGCCGCATCCTCGTTCCCGCGCTTCTCTCCGTCCTGGCCCTCGCGGCGGCCGCTCCCGCCGCGGCCATGGAGGACCTCGCGCCGGTGCTGCCCGCGGACACCATGGTGTACGCCCGGATGGCGGGCCTGGATCCGCTTCTCGCCGACCTCGCGTCCTCGAGGCTCCTCCGGGACGGGGAGATGCTCCGCGGGCTCTACGAGGAGGCCGTCTCCAAGCTCCTTTCCGGGCTCGGGGAGATCACCCCCGTCGAGGAGAAGACCTGGAAGGGGATTCTCGGCTCCCTCGGCGGCGTGCACGTGGCTCTCTTCCCCATGACGGGACCCATCGAGGATCCGACGGACCTCGACGCCCTCGCGGCCCTGGAGGTGGGGAAGCCCGACGACGTACAGAAGGTGCTCCGCGTGCTCCTCGGAGGGCACGCCATGCTCGCCGGGGAGGTGGCCGGGGCGCGCGTCATGTCGATCCCCGTGGGCCCGGACCGGTCGATCTACTACGCCCTTCGCAAGAACCTCCTCCTCGCCGCCACCCGGGCGGAGCGGATCACCGCCGTCCTCCAGGCCCTCGAGAAGGCTCCGGAGACGAGCCTGGCCTCCGGACCCGGCTACCGGGCCGGGGCCCTGCGCGCGCCGGAGGGCACGACCTTCTTCCTGTTCGCGGACCTGCCGCAGGTCTTCTCCTTCCTCCCGAGCACGATGAGCACCTACGAGGCGAAGGACTTCCGGGAGGCCTTCCGGATCCTCGACCTGGGGAAGCTGAAGACGGCCTGCCTGGTCTCGGGGAACGGCCGCTCCCGCCTGCGCGTGATCTCCGACCCCACCCATCGCTGGCTCGCCGCCTCGCGGGGCGAGCCGGGACCTCTCTCCCTCGCGTCCTTCGCCTCCACGCGGTGCATGTTCCTGGGCGTGGACTCCGGGTCGATCCCGGAGAAGTGGGCCGCGGTGAAGAAGATCCTCACGAGCTCCGACGCGAACTCCGACGCCGAGGACGTGAAGCAGGGACTCGAGGAGTGGACGAAGACCTTCGGCTTCTCCTTCGATGAGCTGGCCGCGGTCCTCGGCGACGAGTGGGCCCTCTTCCTGCCCATGACCAAGGGGGCCCGGCTCGACGAGGACGCCCTCACGCTGGCCTTCGAGATCAAGGACCGGCGGAAGCTCGCCGCGATCCTCCGGAAGTTCCTCACCTCGCCCGCGATCCAGAGGGAGAACAAGGGGGCGGGGATGCGCAAGTTCCTGCACGCGGGGGCCGAGGTCTGGACCCTGGGCGCCGAGGGCGTGCGCGACGCGCCGGCCCTGGCCGTGGCGGGCGACGTGCTCCTGGTCTCCGGCCGGCTCGAGGCCGTGGAGGACGCTCTCGACGCCCGGTCCCAGGGCACGGGGCTGCTCTCCGCTTCGGGTCCTTTCCTGGGCGACCTGCCGGCCTCCGGCACGAAGATGGTCGCCCTCGCCTACTACCTGATCCTCGAGGGGGAGCGCGAGTTCGTTCCCCTCCTGGACGTGGTCCACGAGGGCGCCGTCCTCGCCGGGGTCATGGACGAGGCCCCGGGGCGGCTGGACCTCGACCTGAACGAGTCCTTACCCGCCTTCCTGGGGACCCTCCTGGGGGGGGAGCTGCTCCTCGACCGCTACCGCAACGAGCAGGCGGAGGCCCTCTCCAACCTCCGGGCCATCGGGCAGGCCCTGAAGCGCTTCCGGGAGAAGAACGGGGACTACCCGGATTCCCTTCTCGCCCTCGTCCCGGACTACCTGCCCCGCGCCCGGCTCGTCGATCCCCTCGACCGCGGCCGGGAGGGAGTCACCGTGAGCTACCGTTACCGGAAGCCCCGCCCCGGCGCGAGCTCCTGGGGCATCCTCGCCTGGAGCCCGCACCGCCTCTACGGGCGGCTCGTCCTCTACATCCGGGGCAACGCCTGGCCCACGAGCGAGCACTCGTTCCGCCGGCTCCTCCGGCAGGGCCGGTAGCGGGAGCCGCGGGATCTCGTACAACGGGAGGGGGAGGGAACGGCCCCCTCGCCCCGGCTCCGACAGCGGGAGGTCATGATCCGATTCCGGCCCATCCACCTGGTCGTCGTGGGGCCGCTGATCCTCTGCCTCTCCCTCCCCTACATCGCCGAGGGGCGGCAGGCCACGGCCCTGGTCTCCACCGCGGTGGGGGGGGCCACCCTGGCCTACGGCCTCCACACGCTCCGGCGCACCCGCTTCCTCGCGTTCTCCGCGGTGGCCCTCGTGGTGCTCCTCGGGTTCGCGGGGGGCGTGATCCTGGCCCGGGCCCTCGGGATGTTCTGAACCGGGACTACCGGTACTCCTCCGTCTCCCCCTTGGGACGCCGGAGCATGAGGTCCGTCACCGCCCGGAGGGGGCTCTTCCCGTGGAAGAGGACGGCGTGGACCTGCTCCGTGATGGGCATCTCGAGCCCGTGCTTCTTCGCCAGGCGCCGGGCCGCCTTCGTGGTGGGCACCCCCTCCGCCACCTGGTCCATGGAGTCGAGGATGTCCCGGAGCTTCTCCCCCCGCCCGATCCGCTCGCCCACCGCCCGGTTCCGGCCGTGGGGGGAGACGCAGGTGGTGACGAGATCCCCGATCCCCGCCAGCCCGGAGAACGTCTGCCGGTTCGCGCCCATGGCCACGCCGAGCCGGGCGATCTCCACCATCCCCCGCGTGAGGAGGGCCGCCTTCGTGTTGTCGCCGAAGCCGAGCCCGTCGCAGATCCCCGCCGCCAGCGCGATCACGTTCTTCAGCGCCGCCGCCAGCTCCACCCCCAGGACGTCGGTGTTCGTGTAGGCCCGGAACCGCGCCGTGGACACCGTGGCCTGCGCCTCCCGGGCGAACTCCTCGTCGCGGGAGGCCACCACCACCGCCGCGGGAAGCCCCCGGGCCACCTCCTCCGCGTGCGAGGGCCCGCAGAGCACCCCGAGCTTCCGGCGGCCGAGCACCTCCCGGAGCACCTGGGTGGGGCGCCGGAAGGTCTTCACCTCGATCCCCTTGGAGAGGGAGAGGACGGGCGCCCCTCCGCTCCGGTCCTCCCCGGCGAGCCGTTCCCAGGTGGGCCGGATGTACTGCGTGGGCACCGCGGAGACGACGAGCCGGGCGCCCTCCGAGGCCTCCGCGAAGTCCGGGGTGACGAGGATCTCCCGGGGGATGCGCACGCCGGGCAGGTAGCGGGGATTCTCACGGGTCCGGGCGGTGTCGCGGACGTAGTCCTCCTCGATGCCCCACAGCCGGACCCGGATCCCCTTCCCCGCCAGCACGAGCGCCACCGCCGTCCCCCATCCCCCGTTGCCGGCCACCGCCACGGGATCAAGCACGCTGCACCTCCTTTCCGCGCCGGGAGAACCGGACCCGCGGTTCCGTGCCGTCGAGGATCCGGGCGATGTTGGCGCGGTGCTTCACCACCACCAGCAGGGCGATGGCGACGAGCGCCGCGAGGGTGGGGCCGAACGCCGCCCGGCCCCGGAGCGCGAGATGGGCCGCGGGCAGGGCCGCGGCGGCCAGGATCGAGCCCAGGGAGACGATCCGCCCGGCGGCCAGGGTGACGAGGAAGACCACGGCTCCGATCCCCGCCGCCGCGG
>JAOZQC010000382.1 GCA_029932425.1 Planctomycetota bacterium
GGCGGTGTCCCGGATGGCGGCGGCGGCTGCGGACGCGAGGCGGGCGCCGCCCCTCCGCCAGATCCTGCTCCACGCCCTCGCCACCTGGGGGCGGGCGCCGGACGAGGTGCTGCTCCCCGTCCTGCGGGCGTCCCTGGCGGAGGCCGACCACGAGCTGTGGGCGGAGGCCCTGGCCGCGGCGGCCCGGGAGCCGGCACGTCTCCCGGCCCTCCTCCCTCTCCTCACGAGGAGCTTCCCCGCCCGGACCGCCGCGGAGCGCCTGGCCCTCCTCGAGGTCGCGGCCGCGGCCCCCTCCGGGGCGCTCCCCCTCCTGGGCCGGGCCCTGGAGGATCCGAGCGCGGACGTGCGCCGCCGGGCGCTGGGGGTGATCGGGTCCCGGGGGGACGGGGCCCGCGTTCTGCTGCCTCTCGTGGAGGAGGCCGCGCGGGAGGGACCCCTGCCCGTCCGGGCCGCCGCGGTGCGCGCCCTCGGCCGCCTCCGTCCCGACCGGGAGGCCGCCCTGGATCTCCTCCGGAAGTACCTCGGCGAGGATCTGCCGGACACCGAGGAGGGGGCGGACTTCCGGGTGGCCGTGTCCGAGGCCCTGTGGCGGATCGGGGGGGAGCCCTTCGCCCCCGTGCCGATCCTCGCCGGGATCGCCCGGCGTCCCGGTCCCGCAGGTCTCCGGGCGATCCGTCTCCTGGGCGAGATCGGCTTCGCGGCGCGGGAGGCGGCTCCGGTCCTCACCTCCCTCACCCACGCCCCGGACCCCGCCGTCCGGAAGGCGGCCGCCGCCGCCCTCCGCCGGGTCCGGCCGCGCTGACGGCCCGCCGGGAGAGGCCTGACCCCGGGTTTGCATCAGGTAGGGCCAGACCCAAACTTCCCGGCGTTTAGGGCCGTACCCCAGATTTGCACTGAATGGGGCCGTGCCCGGAATTCCCGGCGTTTAGGGCCGTACCCCAGATTTTCCGGGCTTGGCGCATGAGGGGGGCGAGGTCCTCGAGGGGGAGCATGTTGGGGCCGTCCGAGAGGGCGCGGTCCGGGTCCTCGTGGACCTCCAGGAAGAAGGCGTCCGCGCCGGCCGCGGCCGCCGCCCGGACCAGGTAGGGCACCATCTCCCTCTCCCCCCCGCTGCGGTCGCCCAGGCCGCCGGGACGCTGCACGGAGTGGGTCCCGTCGAACACCACGGGGTGGCCGAAGGCCTGCATCCGGGGGATGGCGCGGAAGTCGGAGACGAGGTTGCCGTAGCCGAAGGAGGTCCCCCGCTCCGTGAGGAAGACGTTGCCGTTCCCCGTGGAGGTGACCTTTCGGAGGACGTTCCGCATGTCCCCCGGGGAGAGGAACTGCCCCTTCTTCACGTTCACCGCCCGTCCCGAGCGCCCGCAGGCCGTGAGCAGGTCGGTCTGGCGGCACAGGAAGGCGGGCACCTGGAGGCAGTCGAGGACGGCGGCGGCCTCGGGGACCTGCCCCGGCTCGTGGACGTCCGAGAGGACGGGGAGCCCCGTCTCCTCCCGCACCCGGGCGAGCACGGCGAGTCCTTCCGCGATCCCGATCCCCCGGAAGGATTCCACGCTCGTCCGGTTCGCCTTGTCGTAGGAAGCCTTGAAGATCACGGGAAGGTCGAGCTCCCGGGAGATCTCCCGCAGGCGCCGGGCGATGCGCAGGGGCGTCTCCTCGTCCTCGATCACGCAGGGGCCGGCGATGAGGGCCGGGGGCAGCCCCCCCCCGAACCGGACGTTTCCCACCTCCACCACGCGGGTCACGGGGTTTGTCGGGAGCGTCAAGGGACGATGACCTCCAGGGTGCGGGCGTCCAGCGAGATCGTCACGGGAGTGGTCCCGCCGGGATCGCCGTCGATCTGCCAGGGGACGGGCCGCTCCGCCTCGACCCGGAGCTCCCTCCCCTGGAAGCAGCGGACCTCCCGGTAGCGGGGCAGTCTACCCGCGAGGGCGGCCAGGGTCCAGCGGAGGAGGTTCCGGGCGGCGCCCTCGGTGACCACCAGGAAGTCCAGGAGCCCGTCGTCCGGCCGGGCCCGGGGGGTGAGGGTGAAGAAGGCCGCGTAGTTGCGGGTGTTGCAGGCGAAGACGAGCCGGGCGGACCTCGGTGCGCCCCCGGACCCGCGCCGGACGGAGAGCCGGGGGAAGCCGTAGTCGAAGGTGGCCCGCACGGCGGGCACGAGGTAGCGGTGCTTGCCCAGGCGCCCGCGCCGGCCGGCCGCCACCGCCCGGACCACGTGGGCGTCCCACCCCACTCCCACCACCATGAGGAACCGGCGCCCGTTGGCGAGCCCCACGTCCAGCGTGCGCTTCCGGCCGTCCCGGAGGAGCCGGGCGGCCCGGACCGGGTCGAAGGGGATCCCCAGGTCCAGGGCCAGGATGTTGGAGGTCCCGGCGGGAACGGCGGCGAGGGGGATCGGGGCGTCGCCGAGGCCGTTCAGCACCTCGTTCAGCGTCCCGTCCCCCCCCACCACCGCCAGGGCGTCGGGCTCCGAGCGGCAGGCTTCCCGGGCCAGCTCCGCGGCGTGTCCGGGGCCCTCCGTGCGGGTGACCGCGGCCTCGATCCCGAGGGCGGAGAGGGCGTCGAGGAAGCGGGGCAGGGGGGGGGGCCTCGCGGGCGACCCGGAGACGGGGTTCGCGATCACGACCACCCGCCGCACATCCGCGGGGGGCCGGCTCCGCTCGGAGGACTCGGGGGGACGTTCGCCCATGTCTGCGGTGAGAGATACACTCTGCCGGTCCCGCTCCGCCAACGGAAAGCGGGAAGTCCCCGGCCCCGGGGGTCCCGGCCGCGCCCCGCCCCGCGGGGGGGGAGAGACGCCGGAGGCCGCCGGAAGCTGGCTTCCGGAAGGCCGGGCGTGTCTACTGGATGTTTCCCCGTCTCCGGGAGGGAGGTGAACGTGCAGGCCAGGAAGATCGGGAAGCGCCGCTTCGTGCTCGTGCTCTCGCGCGGCGAGGAGCTCGTGGGCACGGTCACCGCCTTCCTCGAGGAGCAGGGGATCCGGGGCGGGTTCCTTTTCGGGCTCGGTGCGCTGTCCGGCCCCACCCTCGCCTACTTCGATCCCGCGGAGGGGGAGTACCGGAAACGGACCTTCGAGGAGGACATGGAGCTCGGGAGCCTGGTGGGCTCCGTGGGGACGGTGGACGGCCGCCCCTTCCTCCACGCCCACGCCACGGTGTGCGGGCCGGAGCTCGTGGCCTTCACCGGGCACCTGGTGGAGGGGAAGGCGGGCGCCACCGTGGAGATCCTGCTCACCGTCTTCGACGAGGAGCTCCCGCGGGTGAAGGACGAGGAGACCGGCCTGAACCTCCTCCGGGTGGAGGAGGACGGGGGCGAGACCGGCGGGGAGGAGGGGTGACCCCATGAAGCTCTGCGTGGTCCTCCTGTCCGGGGCCGCGGACCTTCCCGTGGAGAGCCTGGGCGGACGCACGCCGCTGGCCGCCGCCCGGCTTCCCCGCCTGGCGGCCCTCGCCGCCGCGGGACGGGTGGGGGGGGTGCGCACGATTCCCCGGGGCCGGGCGCCCTCCCACGAGACGGCCCTCTCCACCCTCCTCGGCCTGGATCCCCTCCTCCATCCTCCCGTGGCGGGGGCCCTGCTGGCCCTCGCCCGGCAGGCTCCCCTCGAGCCGCGGGAGACCGCGTTCCGCTGCGACCTGGTGAACCTCTACGGCGGGGCGGTGGTGGACCCCACGGCGGGACGGATGGGGGCGAGGGAGGCGGAGATCCTCGTGAAGCTCCTCGACGAGGAGCTCGGCTCTCCCTCGGTCCGGTTCCGGCCGGGGTGGCGATGGCGCGCCCTTCTCGTGGTGGGGGAGGGGGCGGCGGCCGGGGCGCACACGGAGCCCCCCGCGTCCTTCCTCGGGGAGCCGGTGGCCGCCCACCGGGCGAGCGGCCCCGGCGCGGAGCTCCTCCGGAGCCTCGTGGACCGCGCGGCGGAGGTCCTCC
>JAOZQC010000383.1 GCA_029932425.1 Planctomycetota bacterium
GACGACCCGAACGGAACTCATGGGAGCCTCCCGCGGACCCGGAACCGGCCCATTGTACTCGGAACTACGCGCCTTCCGGCCCGCGCATTCGCGGCCCGCCCACCGGGCTCGAGGGTACCTCCCGGCCGGGGATTTCGCTTGGCTCCATTCCCCGCCGCGCCTAGATTCTCCGTTTCCCGGAGCGGGTGTAGCTCAGTGGTAGAGCACTACCTTGCCAAGGTAGCTGTCGTGGGTTCGACTCCCATCACCCGCTCCAGTTCGATTCCCCTCCCGGACGAACGACCCCGCGGTCGGCTCCCCGGGGCATCCCCTTCCCGCACGGGTCGGGCGGCCGTGGGAGGCGCCGAGGCCGCGCGGGGAGGCCCCCCGCGCGGGCGGTGCCGGCTGGTTCCGTGGTTCCCGCCGGGCGCACGGATCGCCTTCCCCGCAGAGCCGAACCCCTGTCGCCTCGGGCTTCCCTCCCCTCGCCGCCACCGTGTGCCGCCCGCGGGCGGCACCCTGGAGTTCGAATTCCTCGTCTCCGCCCGCAGGCCCGCGCGACCGAGGGGCGACGCTCCCCCGCGGGGCCCCTCACCCCGTCCGCCCGGAGAACCCGGTGAATCCCGAAGTGGCCGTCGCCGTCGAAGCCCTCCGACCGCACGTTCCCCTTCCCGTCCGTCCGGCACGAGAGCGAGCCGTCTGCGACATCCCGGCCGGATCGATCGACCCGGCGGCCCACCGTGCCTCCGGCGCGAAGGTACGTAGAGCGAATGGATGTTCCTGCCGCCGCATTCTCCCTCACTGCTCACGAATCCAGGGCAATACAGGACAACAGCAACCCTACCTGCAGAGGATCACCATTCCACATGGGGTCGATCGCGGGGACCCCCAACTCCCTCGACAAGAGACTCCCTGCATCCGTCCTTCTCGCAGGAATCTTGTCGCCCATCAGTGACCGCGCCGCGGCTTCGAACTCCGCTCCGAGCCCAGAGAGGTCTTCGGCTCGGCTGTGACCGAGACCCCTCATCACCTGGAGAAGCTTGTCTGAAGAAAGACGGGGCGCCTCCTTGGGAGAGCGCAGCTCGGCAAGGACCTTCACGATTTCCCTTCTGTAGCCCTCATCACTCATCACCTCGAGATCATGCAACCGCCGTGCAAACAAGAACCGATCGAAGACGTCTTCCTTCTTCCTCAGTACACTGCCGCACTCGCGTTCAGCCTCCGCGGCCAAGCTGCTTTGTGCAAGGCGCAGCATCCCGGCAAGCCACGGCAAGTTACGGTTCCTCCCATGGTCACTCCTCCAGAGCCGTTCCAGCCACCCCTTCCATCGACGTGGTTCAAGACCGCAGAGCGCCGCCTTCGCTTGAAACGCCACGATGTCGTCAGGGCAGTTTCTCAAGACCTCGAGCACGGAGACGAAAGAACCGTCTTCCCTGGCCGAGAAAGCACTCTCGTGTATCGCCCAGACGGCACCGTTTCGCAGACTCTGATCAGCTCTCTTGTCTCCATCAGAGGCTCCCGCCCGCTTCATCCAGCCCCTCAGACATCCCATGATGACCCTACGCCTCAACCTGACATCCATCCGTCGGAAAACAACGCTTCGAGGAACCCGTCCATTGGCAACCAACCCGCCCAATCGCTCACAGAGGTCGTCCTCGACAAGACCGTAGGTCCCTTTCTCTTGCAGCAGGATGGACGCGGCATCCGCGTCGAAGTGCGTATCGCACCCGTTGCGGAGAGCCAGAGCAAGGGCAGCTATCGCCTTCTCCTCGTGGCGCCGCTCGCCGCGCTCGGCGAGGAATCGGCCAAGCGTCACAAGTTCCCCATCAACCAGCGAAACGGAAGCCTCTTCTCCCGCCTCTCGACTTTCACGCCCCTGTCTCTTCATGAGAGAAGACAGGAAACGCGAAGCCGCTTCCGTGATCACCCGCAGGTCGGATTCGTCCCCCACCTTGACATCCTGCAAGAACAACACGTATTCCAAGAGCCTTGAGCGATCCCATTCTCGAGAAGCATCCATTCGTCCAGATATGGAAGCTATCTCGTTCACGGCGACTCTTGCGTAATGTCCGGACACAGGACGTCGAGCCCACAGCGTCAGGAGAGGGTAGTCTCGAAGCATGACCCGCACCGCCGACTCGGCAAACGACGGCTCGCGGCGCTCTCGAGATCCGGCAACGCCGAAAGGAAGACCAGCACCCAGAAGCACGGCAACACTCAGAATGCCGGCAGAGGCCTTCCGAGCCCCATTACAGGACGGGTGGTTGGATCCGAGAGGGGCACACGAAAGCGACGGTTTCCCGATCATGCTCGGAATGCTCGCTCTCTCCATGGTTCCCTGTCTCCCGGCGCCGCCGCCACGGGGAGCGGACCTGGAGTCGTCCGCTCAGCGTTCGTTCGGAGACCATGGCATTCGCTCTTGCAGGTTTCCGGTCGCCCTCGCCTCTCGTACATACCGCCGCTCCGTGAACGGGTGCCTCTTCTCCGAGTTCGCCTGCAGCTTTCCATCTCCGGCGAGCCGCGCCCCGGGGTCTCCACGCTCGTCCGGTCCGAGACCTCTTCCCCATCCTACCCGATCTCCTCGCAGACGCTCGAGCCGGGGCTCTGGGCGGTTCGGGGGAAACCCGTCGTGCTTCTTCCGCCGAGAGGTTGCGCCCCCGAGCCGCGAGCTCGCCGAAGGATTACTCCTGTTCGGGCCTTCGGGCTTCGCGCATCACGCTGCCGTGCATCGAGAGCCGGCTCCCACAACCGTTTTCGGCGAAAGCGTGAGAGCATCCCCCCGTTTCCTCCGCCACGAACGTCCGAAGAGTGTACAAGTGCTCCCACCGCCGTACCACCCGTGAAGGGGAAGACCGAGGTGACCGTGAACAGGGATGCCCGCCCCCCGGAGGAGGATCGCCGCTCCCCGGGGGCCTTTCGGCTGCTCACGTGGAACATCCGCAAGGGGGGCGGGGCGGACGGGGACCACGTGCCCCTGGACGAGATCGCAGGGGGCATCCTCGCCCAGGGACCCGACCTCGTGCTCTGCCAGGAGGTCTTCCACGGCGCCCCCGGGAACGGCCCGCGGCAGAGCGAGGAGCTGGCCCGGTGCCTGGCCATGACCCCCGCGTACGGACCCAACGCCCGCTACCGCCGCGGAAACCACGGAAACGCCACCTTCTCCCGCCTCCCCGTCGTACGGACCGAGAACTTCGACCCCAGCACGAACCGGGTGGAGAAGCGCGGCCTCCTGTACACACTCGTCGAGCTGCCGGACACGCCCCTCCACGTCTTCAACACCCACCTGGGGTTGAACACCGTCCAGCGCCGCAAGCAGGTGCGGAGGATCGCGGAGGTGATCGAGGAGCGGGTCCCCCCCGGGGAGCCGCTCGTCCTGGCGGGGGACTTCAACGACTGGACGGGGCGCCTCCACGCCGCGATCCTCTCCCGGTGCCGGGTGGAGTGCGCCCTCGCGGAGCTCTCCCGGGCCGCCCGGAGGAGCTGGCCGAGCGGAAACCCCCTCTTCCGGCTGGATCGCGTCTACCTGCGCCGTCTCGTCCCGGAGGGGGTGCGGGTCCTCCGGGAGCCGCCCTTCGACCGCCTCTCCGACCACCTCCCCATCCGGATCCTGTCGAGGCCGGTACCCGACCGGGGCCGAGAGCGCGGACGCGCCGCGGCCGGGGGCGGGCGGCCGGGAAAGGGGTCCCGCCCGGCGGCGGATTCACGAGGGGCATGCCGCTCCACCCCCCGCGGCCGACCCCGGGCCCGCCCCGGGTCGTCCCGCCGTGCTTCCCGAGGGGCGCGGGGAGGGGAAGGCAGGGGCGAGCCGCTTCCGGCCGGGGTCCCGGCCCGCGGCGCCCCGCGGGAACTTCGCGGCCCGGGAGAAGCGCGCCTACAAAGATACGGGATCGCCGCCTCCCCGCCCCACCCGCCCCAAACCCCCCCCCATCCCGCGGGAGG
>JAOZQC010000384.1 GCA_029932425.1 Planctomycetota bacterium
CGCAGGTGATGAAGGAGGCCGCCTCGAAGGAGGAGGCCGAGAAGATGAAGGCCGATGTCGAGGAAGCCGGCGGCTCCGTGGAGCTGAGCTGATTCCCGGGACGTCACCCCCTCGGTGGAGAGACCACGGGGCGGATGCGCGACTCGAACACGCCGGCGACGAGGACCGGACCGCGCTGGGGCGACCGCGCTCCAGCTCGGTCCATGTAGGGAGAAGGCGTCCTCCGGGCGTCTTCCCTTTCCTGATTCCGAACCAGAATGAGGCCGCGTAAGCCCATGAAGACCAGGCACTTCGGACCGAAGGAAAAGGTCGAGATCCCGGACCTCACCGAGATCCAGACCCGGTCCTACCGGGATTTCCTGCAGGCGGATGTTCCGTACTCCGAGCGGAAGAACATCGGGCTGGAGGCCATCATCCGCGAGGTCTTCCCCATCAAGTCGTACAGCGGGACGATCGCCCTCGTCTACATCGGATACGAGATGGGGAAGCCCCGGTACACGCCGGACGAGTGCCGGAAGCTCCGGCTCACCTACGGGGCTCCCTTCAAGATCCGCGTCCGCCTGGACAAGGAGGAGCCCGTCGAGGAGGAGGTGTACCTCGGCGAGATCCCCCTCATGCTGGGCGGCGGCGAGTTCATCATCAACGGCGCGGAGCGGGTGATCGTCACCCAGCTCCACCGCTCGCCCGGGGTGGACTTCAGCGTGGAGGTCGCGCCCGGCGACCGCAAGCTCCACTCCTGCTGGATCATCCCGGAGCGCGGGTCCTGGATCGAGCTGAACGTGGGCAAGAAGGAGACGCTGGCGGTCCGCATCGACCAGTCCGGCAAGTTCCCGGCCATGTCCCTCCTCCGGGCCCTCTCCGAGGACTACTCCACGGACGCCGACCTGATCCGCCTCTTCTATCCCACGCGGGTGGTGAAGCGGACCTCCCGGAAGTTCCGGGAGCTCCTGGTGGACAGGATCCCGGTGGGGGAGATCGTGGACCCCGCCACGGGCGAGATCCTCGAGATGGACGTGGGCGAGCCCCTCACGGCGCGCCAGGTGGAGGACATCTGGGAGCGCAGGATCCCCTCGGTGGAGATCATCGAGGAGACGGAGGATCCGCTGATCCTGAACTCCCTCCGGGAGGACACCACCTCGAGCCACGAGGAGGCGCTGCTCAAGATCTACCAGCGCCTGCGTCCGGGGAACCCGCCGAACCTCGAGAAGGCCCGGGACCTCTTCCGGGAGAAGTTCTTCGACGAGAACCGCTACCGCCTGGGGCGCGTGGGCCGGTTCCGGCTGAACCGGAAGTTCGGTCTCGACACCCCGGAGACCGAGCAGACGCTGACGCCCGAGGACATCGTGCACTCGGTGAAGTACATCCTGAAGCTCCGGCGCGGAGAGGGAGAGGTGGACGACATCGACCACCTCGGCAACCGGCGGATCCGCACGATCCTGGAGCTGGCGGGGGACGAGCTGCGGAAGGGCTTCCTGAAGCTCCGGCGCACCGCCCAGGAGCGCATGAACCTCGAGACCCCGGAGAACCTCACCCCGCGGGGACTCATCAACTCGAAGACGATCTCCTCCGCCATCGAGTTCTTCTTCGGGCGGGGCGAGCTGTCGCAGGTGGTCGACCAGACGAACGCCCTCTCCCAGCTCACCCACGAGCGGCGCCTCTCCGCCCTGGGACCCGGCGGGCTGAACCGGAAGCGCGCCGGCTTCGAGGTGCGGGACGTCCACATCAGCCACTACGGCCGGATCTGCCCCATCGAGACCCCGGAGGGGACGAACATCGGACTCATCTCCTCCCTGTCCATCTTCGCCGCCGCCGACGAGTACGGGTTCCTCACCACCCCGTACCAGGAGGTGAAGGACGGCAAGCTCACCGGGAAGATCCGCTTCCTCCGCGCGGACCAGGAGGAGGACGCGGTGCTCGCGCCCGCGGACACCCTGGTGAAGGACGGCCGCATCGTGGGCGACGTGGTGGTGGCCCGGCGCGCGGGGGATCTCCAGAGGGTGCGGCGCGAGGAGGTGGAGTTCATGGACATCTCCTCGATGCAGCTCGTGGGGGTGTCGGCGGCGCTCATCCCGTTCCTCGAGCACGACGACGCGAACCGGGCCCTCATGGGGTCCAACATGCAGCGCCAGGCGGTGCCCCTGATCTCCACGGAGGCCCCCATCGTGGCCACGGGCATGGAGAAGTACGTGGCGCGGAACTCGGGGCTGGTGGTCCGGGCGGAGGAGGACGGTGAGGTCGCCTACGTGGACTCGCGGCGCATCGTGGTGGGCGAACGGGAGTACCGCCTGCGGAAGTTCGTGGGCCTGAACGAGCGCACCTGCCTGAACCAGACTCCCTGCGTCCGGGAGGGCGACCGGGTGAAGGCGGGCCAGGTCATCGCGGACGGCGCGGGCACGGACCACGGAGAGCTGGCGCTGGGCCGGAACGTGCTCGTGGCCTTCATCTCCTGGGAGGGCTTCAACTACGAGGACGCGGTCATCGTCAGCGAGAAGTTCCTGAAGGACGACACCTTCACCTCGATCCACATCGACGAGTTCGAGACCGAGATCCGGGAGACGAAGCTGGGGCGGGAGGAGTTCACGCGGGACATCCCGAACGTCTCCGACCGGGCGCTCCGCAACCTGGACGAGCACGGCATCGTCCGGGTGGGGACGCGGGTGCGGCCGGGCGACATCCTCGTGGGGAAGGTGGCGCCGAAGTCCAAGAGCGAGCTCTCGCCGGAGGAGAAGCTCCTGCACGCGATCTTCGGGCGGGCCGGGGAGGACGTGAAGAACGACTCCCTGGAGGTCCCGAGCGGCGTGGAGGGGATCGTCATCGCCGCGGAGAAGTTCTCCCGCAAGGTGAACATCACCGAGGAGGAGCGCCAGAAGAACCTGGCGGAGATCCACCGGCGCGAGCGGGAGTACCTGAAGTCGTACCGGCGCCTCATGACGGAGGTGGTGGCGAGGCTGCAGGAGATCTACCGGAAGTCCTTCACGGATCCCGAGACGGGGGAGCCCTTCTCGGTGCCGGAGGACGCCTCCGAGAAGCAGCTCAAGGCGATCCAGGAGAGCATCAAGAAGAAGATCATCCACTCCGCGGACTCCCGGCGGAAGGAGGAGGCGAACCGGGTCATCAAGGAGTACTACGACCGGATCGACCTCGAGGAGAGCGAGAAGAACAAGATCGTCAACCGCCTGTCGCGCGGCGACGAGCTCCCCACCGGCGTGCTCGAGATGGTGAAGGTCTACATCGCCACCAAGCGCCGCCTCTCGGTGGGGGACAAGATGGCGGGGCGCCACGGGAACAAGGGGGTGGTGTCGAAGATCCTCCCGGAGGAGGATATGCCCTTCCTCGAGGACGGAACCCCCGTGGAGATCATCCTGAACCCCCTGGGGGTCCCCTCGCGGATGAACGTGGGCCAGATCCTCGAGACGCACCTGGGCTGGGCGGCGAAGACGCTGGGGCTGCAGGCCGTTTCCCCGGTGTTCGCCGGCGTGGAGGAGGATGACATCGAGGAGCTGCTCGAGGAGGCGGGTCTCCCCCGCGACGGGAAGGTCACTCTCTACGACGGGCGGACGGGCGAGCCTCTCGATCAGAAGGTGACGGTGGGCTACATCTACATGATGAAGCTGCACCACCTCGTCGACGAGAAGGTCCACGCGCGTGCCACCGGCCCCTACAGCCTCATCACCCAGCAGCCGCTGGGCGGCAAGGCGCGCTTCGGCGGGCAGCGATTCGGCGAGATGGAGGTGTGGGCGCTCGAGGCGTACGGGGCGGCGAACGTGCTCCAGGAGCTCCTGACGGTGAAGTCCGACGACGTGGACGGGCGCACGAAGATCTACGAGTCGATGGTGAAGGGGGAGAACCTCCTGGAGCCGGGCACTCCGGTCTCGTTCGACGTCCTCTGCAACGAGATCCGCGGACTGGGGCTCAAA
>JAOZQC010000385.1 GCA_029932425.1 Planctomycetota bacterium
GCCGCTCCGGCCCCGGAGGAGGCCGCAGGGCGACGGCATCCGCAGGCCGCGGGGGCGCCCCCGCGCCGGACAAGGAGAACAAGTTCCGCCAGAGGGCCCTGGAGACGGCGGTCTCCCAGATCGAGAAGCAGTACGGCAAGGGTGCCATCATGCGCCTGGGCTCCTCCACCACCCTCGACGTGGAGGGGATCTCCACCTCCTCCCTGGCCCTCGACCTCGCCCTGGGGGGGAAGGGGCTGCCGCGGGGGCGCGTGGTGGAGATCTACGGCCCGGAGTCCTCGGGGAAGACCACCCTCGTGAGCCACGTCATCGCGGAGGCCCAGCGGGAGGGGGGCATCGCGGCCTTCATCGACGTGGAGCACGCCTTCGATCCCACCTACGCCCGCAAGCTGGGGGTGGACCTGGAGAACCTCCTCATCTCCCAGCCGGACACGGGGGAGCAGGCCCTGGAGATCTGCGAGATGCTGGTGCGCTCGAACGCGGTGGACGTGGTGGCGGTGGACTCCGTGGCCGCCCTGGTGCCCCGCGCCGAGATCGAGGGCGAGATGGGGGACACCCACGTGGGACTCCAGGCCCGGCTCATGAGCCAGGCCCTCCGCAAGCTCACGGGCGCCGTCTCCCGCTCCAAGACCTGCCTCATCTTCACGAACCAGATCCGCATGAAGATCGGGGTCATGTTCGGGAACCCCGAGACCCAGCCCGGCGGCCGGGCCCTCAAGTTCTACTCCTCGGTGCGGATCGACCTGCGCCGGATCGGCTCCATCAAGGAGGGGGACCGCATGGTGGGGGCCCGGATCCGCGCCACGGTGGTGAAGAACAAGGTCGCCCCTCCCTTCCGCAAGGCGGAGTTCGACATCCTCTTCGGCGGCGGCATCTCCCGCTCGGGCGACGTGCTCGACCTGGCGGTGGCCCACGGGATCGTGGAGAAGTCGGGCTCCTGGTACTCCCACGGGGAGACGCGCCTGGGCCAGGGCCGGGAGCGGGCGCGGGCGTTCCTCGAGGAGCACCCCGAGCTCCTCGAGAGCCTGGTCGCCGCCGTCCGGGAGAAGGAGGGTCTCGCGGAGGAGGACCGCAAGCCGGCGGAGAGGGAGGCGGCCGCCCGGGACGCGGGAAAGGCCTGATCCGCGTCTCTCCCCGGAACGGCCGGCTTTCGCCGGATCCCGCCGCGCGGGGCGGTGGAGCTCCCCATCATCGACCTCCGGGGGACGCGAATGCACCCCGCGACCTTCAGACGCCCGCGAATCGAATCGGGACGACCGAGAAGGGTCGGCGCCTCGGCGCGCTCCGTGCTCTCGGGCGATCTCTCGCCGAGAGCAACCCGTCGGGGACCACGAGCCCCATGCTCCGGGAGGAGCCCGCCGCCGCCCTGCGGCCGTGAGCCGTCGCCCGCACGCCGGACGGGAAGGGCCGAGCGGAGACCGTCCGCGGGGGCGGCCGGTGAATTGGGGCCCCGTCCGCGTTTTGCAGTAACATCCGCGGAATCATGAAACGGATGACCGCGGACGAGATCCGGCAGAGCTTCCTCGACTTCTTCGCCGCGCGGGGACACACGCTGGTCCCTTCCGCCTCCCTGGTGCCGGAGAACGATCCCACCCTGCTCTTCACCGGGGCGGGAATGAACCAGTTCAAGGATCTCTTCGCGGGACGCGGAAAGCGGCCCTACTCGAGGGCCGCCTCCGTGCAGAAGTGCTTCCGCACCGCCGACCTCGAGGAGGTGGGGCGCACCACCTACCACCACACCTTCTTCGAGATGCTCGGGAACTTCTCGTTCGGCGACTACTTCAAACGCGAGGCGATCCTCTGGGCCTTCGAGTACCTCACGGAGGTGCTCGGCCTTCCCCCCGAGCGGCTGAGCGCCACCGTGTACACGGACGACGACGAGGCCTACGCCATCTGGCGGGAGGAGGTGGGCTTTCCCGCGGACCGGGTCACGCGCCTGGGCGCGAAGTCGAACTTCTGGCCCGCCAACGCCCCCCTCGAGGGTCCCGACGGGGTGTGCGGCCCGTGCTCCGAGATCTTCTGGGACTACGGGGAGGAGTACGCCTGCGGGCCCGACTGCCGTCGGGAGGACTGCGATTGCCCTCGGTACTCGGAGATCTGGAACCTCGTGTTCACCCAGTTCCTCCGGACCGGCGTGAACCGCCTGGAGCCGCTGCCCCGGAAGAACATCGACACCGGCGCCGGCTTCGAGAGGTTCGTGGCCGTGGTGAACGGGGAGCTCTCCACCTTCGGCACGGAACTCTTCCTGCCCCTCATCGACCGCGTGGCGGAGATCGCGGAGGTCCCCTACGTCTTCGACTCCCCGGACGGCGTCCGCATGCGGCGCATCGCGGACCACGTCCGGGCGGCGGTCTTCTGCCTGGTGGACGGGGTGAAGCCGGGGAGAGAGGGGCGGGAGTTCGTCCTGCGCCGCGTCATCCGCCGGGCGGTGCGGGACGGCATCAACCTGGGCGTCGACGGCCTCTTCCTCGCCGACGTGGCGCCCGTGGTGGCCGGCATCATGGGAACGGCCTACCCCGAGGTGCGGGAGGGGATGGAGGACTGCCGGAGGCACCTCGCCCGTGAGGAAGAGAGGTTCCGGGCCACCTTCGCCCAGGGGATGAACGCCCTGGAGAACGCCGTGGAGGAGCTCCTGGCCGCGGGGGGGCGGGTGCTTCCGGGGGAGGTCACTTTCCGCCTCCACGACGAGCGCGGGTTCCCCGTGGACCTCACGGAGGACTACCTGCGCGAGCGAGGCCTCTCCCTCGACCGGGAGGGGTTCGAGGCCGCCATGGAGGTGCGCCGCCGGGAGAGCCGGGAGGGATCCCGCCTCGAGGCCGACATCTTCGCCCGGGGACCCGTGGCCGAACTCCGGGCCGCCCACGGCCCCACCACCTTCACCGGCTACGAGCAGGTCGAGGACGAGGGGACGATCCTGGGCCTCATCCGTGACGAGCGGCTCCGGGAGGAGGCCCGCGAGGGGGAGGAGGTCGTGCTGGTCACCGACCGGACCCCCTTCTACGCGGAGGCCGGCGGTCAGGTGGGGGACCGGGGCACCGCCGCGGGGCCCGCCGGGGAGGCTGCGATCACGGACTGCCGCCCCGTGGAGGGGATCCACTGCATGACGGCGCGGGTGACCCGGGGGACCCTCCGCGTGGGGGAGCGCGTCCGCCTCGCCGTGGACCCGTCGCGCCGGGACGCCGTGCGCCGCAACCACACCGCCACCCACCTCCTGCACCGGGCGCTCCGGAACCGCCTTTCCGCGGGCGCGGTGCAGGCCGGGTCCCTGGTGGCCCCGGACCGCCTGCGCTTCGACTTCCACCACGACCGGGGCCTCACGCCCGAGGAGCTCCTGGACGTGGAGCGCGAGGTGAACCGGGAGATCCGAGGGAACACCCCGCTCGTCACCCGGGTCATGGCCCCCGCCGAGGCCCGCGCGGCGGGGGCCACCGCGCTCTTCGGAGAGAAGTACGGCGAGCGGGTGCGCGTGGTCACCATCGGGGACTACTCCATGGAGCTCTGCGGCGGCACCCACTGCCGGGCCACCGGCGACATCGGGGCGTTCCGGATCCTCTCGGAGTCCGCCGTGGGCGCGGGCCTGCGGCGCATCGAGGCCGTGACCGGGGAGGCGGCCTTCGAGGCCATGGTCCGGGACCGCCGGCTCCTGGAGGAGCTGTCCGCCCTCCTGAAGGCCCGGCCGGAGGAGCTTCCGGACCGCGTGCGGGCCCTCCGCGAAGAGGTCCGTGGGCTTCGCAGGCAACTGGACCGGGCGCTTCTCTCCGGGGCCGCCGAGGGTCCGGAGGAGACCGTGGAGGAGCTGGCCGGCGGGGGGCGGCTCCGCGTCCGGAGGTACCCCGCCTCCTTCGGCAGAAAGCACCTCCTGGCGGAGGCGGACCGGATCCGCGCCGAGGGCGGCGCCGTGGTGGCC
>JAOZQC010000386.1:0-2857 GCA_029932425.1 Planctomycetota bacterium
CGTCGCCTCTCCCGCAGGGGGGCGCATGCGGCGGAAACCGGCCGTCTGGATTGCCGGATGGCGACGGAGTATCCTCTCTCCGGTTGTGCCGGGAGGGACCACCCATGAAGATGCTCCGGCAGCTCCTTGATGGCCTCATCGAAGATGCCCGGGGAGCCTCCCTCTATGCCCGATCCCGCCGGGAGGCGTTTTCGCTCTCGCGCCGGAAAAAGCGGGATGGCCGGGCGCTCCTGGCCGCCTACCGGGAGATCGGCGACCGCTCCTCGAAGAGCGAGGCGGCCAGCTCGCGCCGCTCCTTCCAGGCGGCGAGGGAGAACGAGGCCCGGCTCGCGGAGTGCGAGGCGGAGCTCCAGGCCCTTGGCGAAAAGGAGGCCGCGGCCCGGGAGGGGCTCGGGGAACGCACCCGGGCCCGGGAGGAGGAGCTGGATCGCCTGGCCGGGGAGGTGGCCGCCCTTTCGCGCCTCCATGCCGGGAAGAAGCGGGATCTCTCGCGGATCGAGAAGGAGCTCGAACGGCTGGAGAAGGGGCTCGACAGGTCCGGTGAGGACGAGACGCGGGAGGAGCGGAAGGCCCGGCTCCGGGAGCTTCGGAAGGAGAGGCCGGGGCTTGAGGATGCGGAGCAGGGCGCCCGGGTCGAGCTGGAGAAGAAGAGGGAGGAGCTTCGCCGGGAGAGGTCGGCCTGGAAGGAGGAGGAGACCCGCCTCGAGGACACGCTCCGGGAAGCGGTGCGGGAGGTGCACCGGGCCGAGGTGCGCCGGGAGGAGGCGCGGGCGGCGGTGGAGGGCTCCCGCGAGGCCCTCGGACGGTCCATGGTGCTGGCCGGGCTCTTCGGGGCGGAGATGGAGGGGCCCGCGGCCCGGGCGAAGGAACTCCTGGCGGGGATCAGGGCCGCGGAGGAGGGAATCCGAGAGCGCCGGGTGGCCGCGGCCACGGTCCGGGCCGGGGCCGTCCGGTTCGCGGCGGTGTGGGGCGGCGCGCTGCTTCTCCTGGCGCTCGCGCCGGCCCTCGCCCTCTCCGGCCGCGGGACGCGGGAAGGCGGGCCGCGGGTCCGTGCCGCTGGGGCCCGAGATTCCCGCGGTCCGGCCGCCGATCCCGCAAGACCATCCCCCGGCACCGCTTCTCCGCCGGGAGCGGAGTCCACCCTCGACGTTCCCCTCAAGCGCTTCCGGGCCGCCCTCCTGGCCCTCCCGGCCCTGGCGTCGGTCACTCCTACCGGGAAGATCGAGATCCTGGCCCGGGCCCCGGCCGCGGGCGGAGCGGAGCGCATCGACCTTCGGGTCTTTGCCGGGCAGGCCGGGGAGGAGGTGCGCGTGGTGCTCCGGGTGGTGGTCGATGAGAGCGGCCGGATCCTCGGGGTGGTGGAGCGGGGAACCCTGACCAGTGAGGACGACGAGCTGATGAAACTCCTTCAGGAGATGGGTGGATGACGGGCCGGACGCTGGCCCGGGCCTGGATCCCGGGACTCCTTTTTCTCCTCCTGGCGACCATGCCCTTTGCGGCGGCCGGGGACGCTCCGGGGAAGCCGGACGAGAAGGTCGGCGAGATCACCGTCACGCTGCCCCCGGAGCCGGTGGAACCAGGGGCCGGAGAGGAGAGCGAATCGCCGCGGGTCCGGGCTTCGAAGCTCCCGGTGCGGCAACTTGCCGCCGGGGCGGAGAGCCGCGTCCTGGACTGGCGGGCGGAGTACCGGCGGCCGCCCACCGTGGATCCGTCGAAGAAACTATCCGGCGGCGGCCTCTCCCAATCGGCGCAGGAGACCCTGGCGGTGGCGCTGGCCAGGGGGTACTCGCGCGAGCAGTGCATCAGGGATCTCCTCGACCGGGCCACCGACCCGGAAGGGAAGGTGAACCGCAGCCTGGACGCGGGGCGTCACGAGGTGATCAAGGCCCTCTACGCCCGGGCGCTCCATCTCACGCAGAAGGAGCTCAAGGCGAAGAAGAAGTCGCCCCTCCCCAGGATCGTCACCGTCAACACCGGCGGCACCGGGGACTTCACCCGCGACCAGGACGTGACCTGCTTCGCCGGTGATCCGAGCCAGGAGGAGATCTTCTTCAGAAACCTCGCCGTGGCCGCCGGGGAGCTGGGGCTCGAGACGGAGACCAAGGCCTCCGGCATCGACTTCCCGCAGATCGAGGTGACCGTGTTCCGCGGCGGGAACGATCTGCCCGACTCCCGCTTCGCCACGGACGTGCGGGAGTTCCAGATCCGGTACGCGAAGGGAATCCAGCGCCAGATCCTCGACCCGGAGTCCTACATCGGCGGGGGAACGGACATCGAGGTGAAGGGGAAGCGCCGCCCCGGGCAGATCCATGCCCAGGAGTTCACCATCGACGCCGGCGGCCGGGTCGGGTACCGCAGCGAGGTCCCGGGCACTTCCCGGGAGGCGAGGGCGATCTTCTCCGGCACCGCGCCGGAGCGCTTCCACAACTGGCAGCTCGCCGCCCACATCTTCAACAACTTCCTGCAGGGCTACCGGCACAGCAGGCACCCCGGCCAGTACAACAAGGGCCCCCTCAAGTACACCGGCCGCGCCATCGAGCGGCTCTGCGAACTCTACGGCAAGCTCCCCTGGGACCGGCTGCCGCCCGAGGAGAAGATCGAGCTGATCTCCCGGGTCTATCCCCAGTTCGATCCCCACCCCACAAACGGCCGGAAGGCCCTGGCGGGGATGGCGAAGGTCATCGACGTGGCGGTCGAGGTGAAGCGGACCAAGCGTGTCCCGGAGAGCTGCCAGGACCCGGAGACGGCGTCCCGGGCCGCCCAGATCTTCCTCCGCCGGGCCGTGGCGACCCCCTCCCAGGAGATGGCCCGGCAGTTGCTCGATCCACCGGACTTTCAGGCGCAGTGGATCACCGGC
>JAOZQC010000386.1:2867-3906 GCA_029932425.1 Planctomycetota bacterium
TGGAGCGGGAACGCTTCGAGGCCATGAGCCCCGCGGAGCGCTGGGAGTACCTGGCGAAACGCAAGAAGACCTACCGGGAGTGCGTCTCCATCGAGGCCATGGAGAACCTGGTGGTGACCATGGCCATGCTGCGGCAGATCGACATGGAGGAGGGGCCCGGGAGCCGGACCCACGGGGAGGCCGCCATCCGCCGGATCATCGACCACGCCGAGCCCTCCCTCAAACCGATCCTCGAGGACCTGGCGGAGTACTCCCGGCTCTACCTCGAGCTGCACCTCACCGCGGATCCCGGCGAGCGCGAGAGAGTCCGCGGGGATCTCGTGGAGACGAGGCAGCGGATGGGGAAGACCCTCGGCGAGGAGGCCCCCGGGCTCCGGATCCTCGAGGAGATGGAGCGCATGGGGCCGCGGGAGTACCTGAAGCGGGAGATGGAGACCGGCCGCTGCCCCAGCCCGGCCATGGCCGAGGTGAAGGCCCGCTTCGCGGAGCACCTGAAGGCGGCGTTCCCCTCCCTGAAGGACGAAGTCCGGCTGTTCCGGGCGCAGCGCGAGGCCCTCGGCGGTATGGGCGGGTACATCGCGAAGAAGATGCGGGACGAGGTCTGCCAGCTCGACACCATCGCCGACGGCCTGCAGGTCATCGAGATGTACCAGCACGGCGCGGGGTGGAAGGAGTACGCGTACTTCGGGGCGGTGAACATCCTCTCCCGTTTCCACTGGTCGTTCTCCCACTTCATCGCCGCCGGCCAGATGTTCTGGATCGACGGGCCGGACGCCCGGGAGAAGAAGTGGGCGGCGGCCCAGAGCCTGGCCGAGAACCTGGTCTTCACCACCTTTGCCCGGGTGATCCCCTGGGCGGCCACCGCGAAGGTGGTGTTCGACATCATGCGGGGGCTCGTCACCGTCACCGTGGGGTACTCGGTCAACGTGGTGAACGCCGACCTGGTGGATGCCGTCTACACCGGCGAAGCCGGCCGGATAAGCGACGCGGCGGCGGGGACGGTGGGGGTGATGGCCGTGGTGGCGAGAACGTCGAAGGA
>JAOZQC010000387.1 GCA_029932425.1 Planctomycetota bacterium
GGGTGGAGGCCTGGGCGCCGGGCCGGGGGTGGATCCGGCTGGACCCCACGCCGGGCGACGACGCCGCGGTGGTGGTGGCCCGGTCCCGCCTGCCCGGGCGGGATCCTCGCCGAGCGGGGCTTTCCGCGGGCGAGGAGATCCTGCGGCTCATCCGCGGGTTCGGTCCCCGGGAGCGGGAGCGCCTGTTCGCGGCGGCGGGCGGCGCGATCCGATCCCTCTGGGAGACGGGAGGAGGAGGCGCGAGCCTCCTCCTCCTGCTGGGCGGCGGGGGGGCGCTCCTCGTCCTGGCGGTCCGCCTGGGGAGGGGACTCCGCCGCCGCCCGCCGCGGCCCGGCGGGCCGCACCGGCACGCGCGGGTGCCCGCCGCGGAGGAGGCGGTGTACCGTGAAGCCCTGCGCATCCTCGCCCGGGGGGGCCTGGTGCGGCGCGGCTGGCAGAGCCCCCGGGAGTTCCTGGCGGTGGTCCGCCGGCGCGGGGGACCCCGGGGGGAGCCCTTCGCGGTGATCACGCACGCCTTCGAGCGCATGCGCTACGGCGGCCGGCGCCCCGGGCCCGCGCTGGCGGAGGAGCTCGGCCGGCAGTGCTCCCGGCTGGCCGCGATCGAGGTGGAGGGCCGGAGGGGCGGCCGTCCCGGAGACGGAGAGCGGCGCCGGGAACCGGAGGCGGACCGCCAATCCTGACCGGGCTTCCGCGGCCCCGGTAGAATCGCGCGCATGCCACGGGCCAGCGGGAATCCGGCGCGGGAGCGGGCCCTGCGGGTGGTCCGCAGGCTGCGCGGGGCGGGCCACGAGGCCCTCTTCGCGGGAGGCGCGGTGCGGGATCGCCTGCTGGGACGGACGCCGCGGGACTACGACGTGGCCACCTCCGCGCGTCCCGAGGAGGTCCGGAGCCTGTTTTCCTCCACGGTGCCCGTGGGCGAGCGGTTCGGCGTGGTGCTCGTCCTCGTGGAAGGGGAGCCCGTGGAGGTGGCGACGTTCCGCCGGGACCTCCGCCCGGGGGACGGGCGTCGCCCCGCCGAGGTGGCGTACACGGAGGATCCCCGGGAGGACGCGCGGCGGCGCGACTTCACGGTGAACGCCCTGTTCGAGGATCCCGAGACCGGGCAGCTCCTGGACGTGGTGGGGGGACGGGCCGATCTCCGGGCCCGCCGGGTGCGGGCCGTGGGGGATCCTCGGGTCCGGTTCCGGGAGGACCGCCTGCGGATGCTCCGGGCGGTGCGCCTGGCCGCCCAGCTCGACTTCTCGATCGAGGAGGAGACGTTCGCCGCCGTCCGGGAGGAGGCGCGGGAGATCTCGGTGGTGAGCGGGGAGAGGATCCGGGACGAGCTGCTGCTCATCCTCACCGGGCCCGCTCCCGGGAAGGGGCTTCGTCTCCTGCGCGAGGGAAGACTCCTGAAGGAGATCCTGCCGGAGGTGGAGGAGATGGCGGGGGTGCCCCAACCTCCGGAGTTCCACCCGGAAGGGGACGTGTTCGAACACACGTGCCGGGTTCTCGAGCACCTGGATTCCCCTTCGCCGGTGCTCGCCCTGGGGGCGCTCCTGCACGACGTGGGGAAGCCGCCCACCCTGGCGGTGAGGGAGCGGATCCGCTTCGACGGGCACGCCGCGCGGGGCGCGGAGATGGCGGCCGGGATCTGCCGGCGGCTGCGGCTGAGCCGCCGGGAGACGGAGGAGGTGGTGGAGCTGGTGCGGGATCACCTGCGGTTCATGGAGGTCCGCCGGATGAGGGAGGCCCGGCTCCGGCGGTTCCTCACCGGCCCCCTCGCCGAGGAACACCTCGCCCTGCACCGGGCGGACTGCCTGGCCAGCCACGGGGATCTCGGAAACTGGGAGTTCTGCCGCCGGCGGCGCGCGCGGGACCTGGCGGAACCCCCTCCCCCGCCGCGGCTCGTCACGGGCCGGGACCTGATCGAGATGGGGCTCACTCCCGGCCCGCGCTTTGCGGAGATCCTGGGGGAGGTGGAGGACCGGTGTCTCGAGGGCCGCCTGTCGGGGCGGGAGGAGGCCCTCGCCTACGTGCGGTCCCGCCTGGCGGGAGGTGACGGCGGTGAGGAGTAGGGTGTGGGTGGCGGTCGTCGTCCTCGCCCTGGGCGCGGGTGCGTCCGCGGGGCCGGAGGGGTGGGAAGGACGGGTCCTGGAGCTCGGGAGCCCGGATCCCGCGGTGCGGGCCGCGGCGCGGCGGGCGCTGGCGGAGGCGGGAACGGCGGCGGCCGGCGCGCTGCGCCGGGGGCTCTCCGGGGGAGACCCGGTGGTGGCGGCGGCGTGCGCGGACCTGGTGCGGCGGGCGGGCCTCCGGGCCGCGCGGCCGGAACTCCGGGGGGTGCTGGAGGACCCCGGGGCCGGCCCCCTGGCGGTCCGGCCCTGCTGCCTGGCCCTCGGGCGCGTGGGCGACTCCCGGGACGTGCCCCTCCTGGCGGGGCTGCTCTCGCGGGTTCCCGAGGCCGCCCTGGCGCTCGCGGAGATCGGGGGCCGGGACTCGCTGGCGGCGTTGCGGGCGGCCCGGGAGGGCGGGGACCGCGATCCGGAGGTGGCCTTCGCCCTGGCGCGGCTGGGGGACGAGCGGGGGTTCGAGGCCCTGATCGCGGGGCTCGAGGGAGCGGAGGACGGGCGGCGGCGGTGCCTTCTCTACCTCCGCAGGCTCTCGGGCCGGGACCCGGACGACTGGAGGACGTGGTGGCGGAGGGAGGCGCTGGCGCGGCGGCTGGGGGACGCCGACTGGGACCGATCCGAGGCGGCCCTGGCCGAGGTGCGGAGAAAGCCGCCGATCGGGGACCTCCTCGCGGTGGCCGGGGACCGGGCGCGGCCGGAGGCGCAGCGGACCAAGGCGATCCTCGCCCTGGGCCTGGCCGGGCGCGCGGAGACCGCGGCCGCCCTGCTCCGGCTCCTGTGGGAGGACCCGAACGGCGAGGTCCGGGTGTACGCGGCGGAAGCCCTGGGGCGCATCGGGGTGCCGGAGACCGCGGCCGACCTGGCGCGGTACCTGATCTTCGACGAGGAACCGTTCCGGGCGCGGTCCGCGAAGGATCGTACCGGGCGCTACTACACGATCGACTCCGAGGTGTGCAAGGCGCTGGTGCGCATGGGGATCGAGGGCGGCCTGGACTACATGATCCGGCAGCTCGGGGAATCGCATCGCATCCGCGTGTACCACGAGGCGGTGCGGACCTTGCGCCTGGCCACGGGACACAACTTCGACTACCGGCCGGACGGGAGCCGCCGCCAGCGGGCGGCCGCCGCGCGCCGCTGGCGGAGGTGGTTCGATGAGCACCGCGGGGAGCTCAGGCTTCCCGGGAAGGCGAACCTGGAGGACGCGCGGCTGCGCGCGCGGATCGCGGCGCTCGTCCGGCGGCTCGGCCACTACCAGTTCCTGTTCATGAGCCGGGCCCGGGAGACCCTCGTGCTCCTGGGGCGGACGGTGGTCCCGGAGGTGGTGGCGGGTCTGGCGGACGGGAACGCCCACATCCGCGTGCACTGCGCGGAGATCCTCGGGCGCTTGCGGGCGCGGGGGACGGAGCGGGCCCTGGCGGTGCTGCTCACGGATCCCCGGAGCGAGGTGCGGGTGGCGGCGGCGGGCGCCCTGGCGGACCTGGGGCCGGGACCGGTCCGGGAGGCGGTGGCGGCGGCGCTCCGGGACCCGGTGCTGGACGTGCGGATCGAGGCCGCCCGGGCGTTCGCCCGCGCGCCGGCGGAGATGATGCCCTTGCTCGAGAAGGCGCTCGGACGGCCGGAGAACGACTCCGAGGACTTCCGCGTGGAGGCGGATTACGCGCGGGCGGCCCACGGGGACGCGGCGGCGGTGGACCGGCTCGCGGCGCGGCTCGAGGGGGGGGACGCGGCGTTCCCGCGGGGGGGGGGCCCCCCCCACCCGACCCACACGGGGCGGGGGCCGGGGG
>JAOZQC010000388.1 GCA_029932425.1 Planctomycetota bacterium
GGTGGAGGGGGTGCTGCGGATCCTCCTCACCCTCTCCGCGGGCATCCTCACCGCGGCCCTCGCGGCGGGACGGATCCGGACCCGCGGCCGGATCATCCAGGTGGGGTTCTTCATCGGGCTGGCCCAGCTCTTCGTGACGGCCGCCCTCGTCCTGGCCTGGGGCGGTCCCGGGGGGCCGGACCGGGAGGGCCGGATCCTGGAGGCCCTCTTCTGGGCGATGGCCCACGGCGTCCTGGTGGGGTTCGTGATCTCCGGCTCCCTGCCGCTGGTGGAGTACCTCTTCGGCATCTCCACCGACGTGAGCCTCCTCGAGCTCTCGAACATTTCCCAGCAGACCGTCCTCCGGAACCTGCTCGTGGCGGCCCCCGGCACCTACAACCATTCCTTCATCGTGGGCATGCTCGCCGAGGAGGCGGCGGAGGCGATCGGGGCCAACCCGCTCCTGGCCCGGGCGGGCGGCTACTACCACGACATCGGGAAGATGGTGAAGGCCGAGTACTTCGGGGAGAACGAGTCCATCCCCGGTTCCCACCACCGCCGGCTCTCCCCCATGATGAGCGCTCTCATCATCCGGGCCCACGTGAAGGACGGCGTGGAACTCGCCCGGCATCACGATCTGCCGCGGCCGATCATCGACATCATCGAGCAGCACCACGGGACCACCGTGGTGGAGTACTTCCTGAACGAGGCGAGGAAGCGGGCGGGCCGGGGGGAGCGCGTGGAGGAGTCCACCTTCCGCTACCCGGGGCCCCGTCCCCGGACGAAGGAAGCGGGAGTGGTCATGCTCGCCGATTCCGTGGAGGCGGCCACCCGGTCCCTCTCCGACCCCTCCCCCGCGCGCATCGAGAGCACGATCCGGGAGATCTCCGCCCGGAAGCTCGGGGACGGCCAGCTCGACGAGTGCGGCCTCACCTTGAAGGAGGTGCGGACGATCGAGGATTCCTTCATCCGCGTGCTCGCCGGGATCTTCCACCGGCGGCCGCACTACCAGGAGCCGCCGGATGACGATCACGCTCGCCGATGAGCAGGAGGCGATCCCCCTCGACCGGGAGAGGTTCCTCCGGGAGGTGGAGGAGGCCGCCCGGGGGGCGGGGTACCGCGGCGATCTCTCCGTGGCGGTGGTCACGGATGACGCCATCCGCGCGCTGAACCGGAGGTTCCTGGGGCGGGACCGCCCCACGGACGTGCTGGCCTTTCCCCTGGACGAGGCGGAGGGCGAGGTCGTGGTCTCCGCGGACCGGGCGGTCCGGGAGGCGGAGCGCCGGGGCGTCCCGCCCCTCGCGGAGCTCATGCTCTACGTGGTGCACGGGATCCTCCACCTCTCGGGGTACGACGACCGGGAGCCGGCGGCGGCGCGCCGCATGCACGCGGAGACCCTGCGGATCCTCCGGAGGCTCGGCCACCGCAACCGGATCGAGGCCCCCCGCGGGCGGGGGGACTGAGGGGATGGGCGGCCGGGGCCGGTGGAAGCGGCGGAAGCGGCGGGCCGCGATCCGGCGCCTGCGGAACCGTCTTCTTCTCCCCGTGGCGCGGGTGGGGCTTTCGCTCCTGTCGCGGCTGCCCCTCGAGGGGGCCTCCCGGGCGGGAGAGGCGGCGGGCCGGCTGGCGTTCGCCATGCTCGGCGGTGTCCGGCGAAGGACTCTGCGGCACCTCGAGATGGCGCTCGGCGACCGGCGCCCGGCCCCGGAGCTGGAGGCCGCGGCCCGGGGATCGTTCCAGCTCTTCGCCGCCTGCGCCTTCGAGTGGATCGTCCTCTGCCGGTGGGGCCCGGAGCGCGCCTGCGGGGCGATGACGGGTTTCCCGGGACGCCGGCACCTGGAGGAGGCGCTGGCCCGGGGCCGGGGGGTCATCGTGGTCACCGCCCACTTCGGGCTCTTCGAGCTCATGCCGGTCTTCGTCATCCGGGAGGTGGCCTCGGGGAAGGTGGTGGGCCGGCGGCCCTCGGACCGCGGCTTCGAGGAAATCGTGGTGGAGCGGCGGCTTCGCATGGGAGTGCCCACGATCCCGCAACAACAACCGCGGGAGATCCTCCGCGTCCTCCGGCGGGGGCGGATCGTGGGGATCCTCCCGGATCAGGACGTGGACAAGCTCCCCGGCATCTTCGTCCCTTTCTTCGGACGCCCGGCCTACACCCCCACCGGCCCCGCCACCGTCTCCGTGGCCACCGGGGCCCCCCTGGTGCCTGCCTTCATGCTCCGCGTGGGGCCGGGCCGGCACCGGCTGTACGTCTACCCCGAGATCCCCGATCCCGGCGGCACGAAGGAGGAGCGGGTCCGGGCGCTCACCCTCGGCTGGACCCGCGTCTTCGAGGAGGTGATCGCGGCCCGCCCGGATCACTGGGCCTGGATGCACGAACGCTGGGCCACCACCCCCGAGAGCCTGGCGGAGCGGCGCGCGCGACAGCTCCGGAAACGCCTCCGCAAGGCCCAAAAACCAAAGCATCGGGGACAGGCATAGATCCTTCGTTTTTCCCACCACCCGATCTTCGTCCCCTCGGGAAGCAGGACCGCGCCCGCGCCGTCGGTTGCCGTGGTGGCGGGGGCCATGAGACGGAGGGGAGTCCCGGTCCCGCAGCACCCGGGAGGATCCGCCGGGGGAATACCTTGCCGGTTCACCGCGGCCGGGATGAAGCAGGAAGGACACACCTGGGGCCGTACCCTGGATTTGCATGGTGATGCGTTTGGGGCCGTACCCCGGGTTTGCACGACCTGGGTAGAATGTGCGCTGTAGTCGGGAGGGACGGTGGCATGGATCTGCGGGAGACGATCCTCGGACGCCGGAGCGTCCGCGACTTCCGGGACGAGCCGTTGCCGGAGGGCGCCGCCGGCGCCCTGAAGGAGGCGATCCTCTGGGCGCCCAGCGCGGGGAACCTCCAGGCCCGGCGGTTCTGGTTCGTGACGAATCCCGGGATCCGCCGCGCGCTCGGGGCCTGCTCGGGGCAGGGGAAGGTGTTCGAGGCCGCTCCCCTCGTGGTGGTGGGGGCCGCGGACCTCCGCATCCGGAAGACCTACCGGTCCCGGGGGACGGATCTCTACGCGCTCCAGGACGTGGCCGCCGCCGTGCAGAACCTCCTGCTCACCGCCCACGCCCTGGGGCTGGGCGCGGTGTGGATCGGCGCGTTCCGGGAGGAGTGCGTGTCCCGGGTGCTCGACCTTCCCCCGCACCACCGTCCCGTGGCCATGGTGCCGGTGGGGGTTCCGGCCCGGCTTCCCCCTCCTCCTCCCCGGGTCTCCCCCGACCGGGCGTTCGAGGACGTGCCGTGAGCGCGGCCGTGGGAGAAGCCTCCGGAGGGGTGCCGGCCGGGAGGGCCAACCTGCTCGGGGCCGGGCTCTTCGGCGTCACGCTGCTCCTGATCCCGGTGAGCCTGACCCTGCAGTGAACCACCCAGTCCTCCTACCCGGGGGGCCTCGAAACCGCCCCCGGCTTCAATGTCCATACCTGGGCCTTTCTCTACGCCCTGGCCCTCGCCTGGGGGTCGCTCCGCATCCGGCCCCGGAAAGGGAGGGAATCCGGATACCGCGGGCTCTACGGGGCCGTCGTCCTGCAGGCCGTCCTGTGGTGCCTGGCCTGGGCCGTGGCGCTGATCTTGAAATCCACGGCATCGCCGGGAGCCGCTCCGGCCCTCCGGGGTTTCGGGTTCGCTTTCGCCCTCGGGTGCTTCTTCGTGACCCCGATCCTCGCCGCGGTGCTTCTCTTCTTCTCGCGGCGGGGCGGCCTGCTCCTCGCCGGCGAGCTCGTCCCCTGGGTCTGGATGGTCGTGTCCTTCGCGACCGGCTGGTGGCTGATCACATGAGGGGCCGGACGCCGGGGATCCTCCTGGGTCTCGCCAGCGTCCTCGGGGCGGCGGCCCTGGCCCTCGTCTTCGCGATCGTCCCCGCCCGG
>JAOZQC010000389.1 GCA_029932425.1 Planctomycetota bacterium
GGAGCAGGCGGCGGTTTAGGATGAGCGGAAAGAGCCCGCCGGGGAGGAGGGCTCCTTCCGCGCCGGGGCGCGGCGCGCCGGCGCCTTGGCCCCCGTCTCGGCGGCGGGGGCGGCGCTCCGGGAGGACTTCTTCGCCGCCGGCCGCCGGATCTTCTTCTTCGACCTCCGGACGGTCCCCCCCTCGCCGGCCCGCCCGGGCGTCCGGGCCTCCTCGGCCAGGAGCTCGAGGGCCGCCTTCGCCGCCTCCTGCTCGGCCTCCTTCTTCGAGTGGCCGTAGCCGCAGGGGAACTCGCGCCCCCGGATGACCGCCACCACGCGGAACAGCTTCGAGTGGTCGGGGCCCGCCTCCGCCAGCACGCGGTAGGTGGGCGTGGAGGAGAACGTCTTCTGCGCCTGCTGCTGGAGGAGGGACTTGTAGTTCTTCTCCGTGTACTCGCCGTTCATCACCTCCTCCACGTACCCGTGGAGGTGGTCGAGGATGAAGTGGCGCGCGGCCTCCATGCCGCGGTCGAGATAGACGGCGGCGATGATGGCCTCCACCATGTTCGCGATGAGGGACCGGGGCATCTCGTCCTTCATGCGGATCCCCCGCCCCGTGAGCAGGAACCGGTCCAGGCCCAGCTCCAGTCCGAGTCGGGCCAGGGACTGCGTGGAGACCACCACCGACTTGATCTTGGTGAGGTCCCCCTCGTCGTTCCCCGGGAGGATGGAGAAGAGGTACTCGGAGATCACCATGCCGAGGATGGCGTCGCCGAGGAACTCCAGCCGCTCGTTGGACGGGTTCTTCTCGTCCTTCACGGAGGAGTGGGTGATGGCCTTCCGGAGCAGACCTTCGCGCCGGAACAGGTACCCGATCGCTTCCTGGCACCGGAGCAGGTGCGTCTCATCGGCCCGCGTGCGGGCCTTCATCTCGAGCTTCAAAGGACCTCCTCTGCGTCTCGGTTTCGATCGGGGGGGAGAAACCGCTCCGCGAGGCCGGGGAAGCGGCGGCGCGGAGAGAGGCCGTGACGGGAGGAGCCTTCCGGGTCGGATCGGGAAAGGCTGCCCACCGGAGGGGTGGACAATCTTTCCGGACCAGACGTTCTGGCCGGCTGGCGGTCACGAGGTCGGTTCCGCACGGTCCCGGCCCCCCGATCCTTCATCATCATCCTACGTTGTATATCGGCAGGACCCTACGGAAAGTCCAACCCCCCCGGAGCCGGGGGCCGGGGCAGGACCGCGCGGCTCCCGGGAGGGAGCCTCCGGTGCGATCCGCCGGGACCGGACCGCGGCCCCCCCGCACCCCTCGCCGCAACGCGCGGCATCCGCCGGGTCCCGCCGCCCGCGGAGGAGCGGCTCCCCTTCCGTGATCCGCCGGGGGTCGGCTTCCCGGCGCGCCCGGCCCTCTCCCGCGATCTCCGGCCGCGAACCGCCGGGACCGGAGCGCGGGCCCCCCGCTCCGATCGAGGCCCGCTTCCGGAAACGTCCCGGCCTCCCCCCCTCCGGGCGGGGAACGCGGGCTACGCGGCGGGGGTTCCCCCGAGGCCGATCTCCCGGGCCGCCGCCCGCATGGCGTCGATCACGTCCTGGATGTGGGCGGAGGGCTCCACGCCGAGCTCCTCCATCCCCTGGAGGATCTCGTCGCGGTTCACCTTGGCCGCGAAGGACCGGTCCTTCATCTTCTTCTTCACGGACTTCGGCCTGACGTCGTGGATGGACTTCGAGGGGCGGACCAGGGCCACCGCGGTGATGAACCCCGAGAGCTCGTCCACCGCGAAGAGCACCTTCGCCAGGAGCGTGTCCCGGGGCACCCCGGTGTAGGAGGCATGGCCGAGGATCGCCCGGCGGATCTCCTCGTCCACGCCGCGGGCGGCCAGGATCCCGCTCCCCTTCAGGGGGTGCTCGGGAGCGGTGGGGTACATCTCGTAGTCGAAGTCGTGCAGGAGTCCCGTGACCCCCCACTTCTCCTCGTCCTCCCCGTACTTCCGGGCGAACCAGCGCATCACGGCCTCCACGGTGAGGGCGTGCCGCCGGAGGGACTCCGACTTCGTGTGCTCGCAGAGGATCCGCCAGGCTTCTTCCCGCGTCATGAGATCTCCTCGAGTGGTCCCGTCTCCATCCCCGGGTTCAATGCCGGAAGTGGCGCAGGCGCGTGAACACCATGGTCACCCCGCGGCGGTCCGCCTCCTCGATCACCTCCCCGTCCCGCAGGGAGCCCCCGGGCTGGATGAACGCGGTGGCCCCGGCCCGGGCGGGGGCCTCCAGGCCGTCCGCGAAGGGGAAGAAGGCGTCGGAGGCGCAGGCGGAGCCCGCCGCGCGGTCGCCCGCGCGCCTCACCGCCAGCTCCGCCGCCTCCACGCGGCTCATCTGGCCCGCCCCCACCCCGATCGCCGCCCCGTCCTTCGCGAGGACGATGGCGTTCGACTTCACGTGCTTGACCACGGCCCAGGCGAACACGAGGTCCGCCCGCTCCTCGGGGGTGGGCGCCCGCTTCGTCACCACCTCGAAGCCCCCGGGGAGGTCCGGGTCGAGGAGGAGGAGGTTCCGGTCCTGGACGAGGTAGCCTCCCGTGATCTCCCGGATCGAGAGCCCGGGCCGGCGCTCCCCCAGGGGCCCGGTGGCGAGGATGCGCAGGTTCCTGCCCCACTTCCGGCGGGTCCTCAGGATCTCCAGGGCCTCCGGCGCGTAGCCCGGGGCCACGATCCCCTGCACGAAGCGGTTCGGGGAGGCGATCTCCTCCGCGGCGCCGGCATCCACCTCCCGGTTCAGCGCGATCACGCAGCCGTAGGCGGAGAGGGGATCGCACGCATGGGCCCGGGCGAAGGCCTCCCGGAGATCGGCCCCCACCGCGCACCCGCAGGGGTTCGTGTGCTTGATCACCGCCGCGGCGGGCGCCTCGAACTCCCGGACGAGCTCCAGGCCGGCGTCCAGGTCCAGGAGGTTGATGAGGGAGAGGGCCTTCCGGTCCGACAGCACCTCCGCGTTCGCCACGCAGGCCTCCCCGGCACGGAGGGCGGGCCGGTAGAAGGCGCCCCGGAGATGGGGGTTCTCCCCGTAACGCAGGTCGCGCGCCTTCACCAGGGAGAGGAGGATCCGGTCCGGCAGCCCCTCCTCCTCCTCCCTCTCCCCGAGCCAGGCGGCGATGGCCGCGTCGTAGGCGGCGGTGCGGGCGAACGCCTCCCGGGCCAGTCGCCGCCGGAGCTCCGCCCCGTCGCCGGCTCCCCCGAGGGCCTCGAGGACCTCGCCGTACCGCGCGGGGTCCGTCACCACCCACACGTCCGCGTGGTTCTTCGCCGCGGACCGGACCAGGGCGGGGCCCCCGATGTCGATCTGCTCCACCACCTCCTCGAAGGAGGCGCCCGCCCGGGCCGCGGTCTCCTCGAAGGGGTAGAAGACCACGCACACGAGGTCGATGGGCCGGATGTCCGCCTCCGCCAGGGCCCGGCGGTGCTCCTCCCGGTCCCGGCGGCCCAGGATGCCCCCGTGGACGGCGGGATGCAGGGTCTTCACGCGGCCGTCGAGCATCTCCGGAAACCCCGTCACCTCCTCCACCGGGGTCACCGTCACCCCCGCCGCCTCGAGGACGCGGGCCGTCCCCCCCGTGGAGAGGATCTCGAACCCGAGCCCGGCGAGGCCCCTCGCGAACCCGGCGATCCCCTCCTTGTCCGCCACGCTCAACAAGGCCCGTCGCTTCCTCATCTCTCCTCCCCTCCGATGCGGCTCCTCAGGTACGCCTCGATGAACTCGTCGATCCCGCCGTCCAGCACCCGGTCCACGTCGCTCGTCTCGAGCCCCGTCCGGAGGTCCTTCACGAGCTTGTAGGGGTGGAGCACGTAGGAGCGGATCTGGTAGCCCCAGGCGATCTCGCCCTTCTCCCCGTAGATCTTCTTCAGCTCCTCC
>JAOZQC010000390.1 GCA_029932425.1 Planctomycetota bacterium
AAGACCTGACGCGGGTCCGCATCCCGGACACGGTGGCGAAGCTCGTCGAGCGCCGGCTCCTCGGCCTTTCCCGCGCCCAGCAGGAGATCCTCGAGGTGGTGGCGTGCTACGGGGAGCCGGTGCCGCGGACGATCCTCGAGGCGATCCTCGGCCGGGGGACGAGGGGCCTCGGGGAGCTCCTCGGGCGCCAGATCCTGGAGGAGCGGGACGGCGGGGAGACCGTGGCCTTCCGGCACAAGATGGCGGAGCAGCACGTGCTGGAGAAGGGGAACCCCCGGCGGCTGCGCCGCCTTCATCTCCGGATCGGGGAGGTGCTGGAGGCCCTGGGCCCGGAGGCGGGGGTGCGCCCGGGGAAGATCGCCCACCACATGTCCCTCTCCGACGACCGGGGAAGGGCCCTCCGCCACGCCCTGGAGGCCGCGGCCCGCCACCGCCGGGAGCGGAACTACGACCAGGCCGCGAAGTACACGAGCCGCGCGCTCTCCCGCCTCCGGCGGGGGGATCCCCGGCGGCCGGAGCTTCTCGACGCGCTCGGGGATTACCACGTGGGGTCCGGCCGGCTCGAGGCGGCGGCGGCGGCGTACTCCCGGGCGATCGAGGAGGCCGGGGAAGGGGGGGCGCCCCCCGAGCTCTACCGGAAGCTGGCGGAGGTCTGCGAGCGGACGGGATCCTACGCGGAGGCCCTGCAGAGCGTGAAGGCGGGCCTGGACCGGGTGGGGCCCGGGGAAGCGGAGGATCGGATCCCCTTCCTCCGGCTGCTCGGAGGGATCCACAAGCAGCTCGGCGAGTACGGCCAGGCGATCGAGTGCATCCGGGAGGGCCTCCGGCTCGCGCGGGGGGCCCCCTCGGAGGAGACGGTGTCCCTCCTGAACCTGCTCGGGAACATCACCATGCTGCGGGGGGACCACCGGAAGGCCCTGAGCTTGCAGCTCCGGTCCCTGCGGTTCTCCCAGTCCCTGGGCTTCGACGCGGGGGCGGCGGCGGCGCTCTTGAACCTGGGGACGCTGTTCAGCTCGTGGGGCGACGCGGAGCGCGCGGTCCGCTACTACACGGAATCCCTCCGCATCGCGGAGCGCCTGGGGAACCTCGCCGCGGTGGCGCTCACCTACAACAACCTGGGCAACGTCCACTGCGAGACCGGGGACGGCTCCCGGGCGGAGTACTACCATCGCCGGAGTCTCGCCATCCGGCGCCGGATCGGAGACCCGTTCGGGATCGCCATGTCCTTCGGGAACATCGGCTCCCTGCACCGCCTCACGGGCCGGTGGGGGCTCGCCGTCGCCTACTACGAGAGGGCGATCCGGCACTTCGAGAGGATCGGCAACGAGTACGGGGCCACCCTCTTCCGGACCCACCTCGCCTCCCTCTTCCTCGAGATCGGCGCCCGGGACCGGGCCGGGGATCTCCTCGGCCCCGTGGAGAAGGTGGCCCAGCGCCTGGGATTCGGCCGGATCCGGGAGATCGTCCTCCTCCTCCGCGCCCGGTGGGATCGGCTGGAGGGCCGCCCCCAGGAGGCGCAGAGAAGGTTGACACGTGCCGTAGAAATCGGTAGGGAAACGGGTTACCGCGAGGGCGCGGCCGAGGGGATCCTGGAGTCAGGGATGGTCCACCGGGACCGCGGGCGTCCGGGGCAGGCTCTCCGCGCGGCCTCCCGGGCGCTCGCGGCGGCGCGGGCGGCGCGATCCGAGTCGCTGGTGGCCCGCTGCCTCCTGTTCCGGGGGGCGCTGGGTTCGCCGGGCGAGCGCTCCCGGCGGGACCTCGAGGAGAGCCTTTCCATCGCCCGCCGGCTGGGGCGGCCGGACCTGCTGGCCGAGGTGCTCGCGGCCCGGGCGCGGAGGGCCCTGGAGGCGGGAGAGTTCGAACGGGCCGCGGCGGAGGTGAAGGAGGCGCAGGAGCTGGTGTCCGGGCTCCGGGCCTCCCTCCCCGAGGGTCTCGCCGAGATCTTTCGAAACGACCCTCGGCGAGAGAGACTGAGGGAGATCGCCCGCGCGGTGCAGGAGGGGCTCGAAGCGTCGGGATGGGCGAACGCCGCCGCGATGCTGGGGGCTGGTGACCGGATGAAACCCGAAAACCTGGCGCGACTGCTCGCGATCAACAAGAAGCTCAACTCCGAGACGGAGCTGCCGCGCCTGCTCGACCTGATCATCGACACCGCCATCGAGCTCACCGGGGCGGAGCGGGGGTTCCTGATCCTGGTGGAGGGGACGCGGATCTCGTTCCAGGTCGCCCGGAACTTCCGGCGGACGGAGGTGAAGGAGCCCGAGCTGAAGATCTCCCGGTCCATCGTGGGCCAGGTGATGAAGACCGGCGAGACGATCCTCACCGACAACGCCCGGGAGGACGAGCGTTTCGCCCGGTACGCCTCCGTGGACGACCTGAAGCTCACCTCGATCCTCTCCGTCCCCTTCGAGAGCCGGGGGAGGAGGATCGGGGCCCTCTACCTGGACAACCAGGCCCGCCGGGGGGTGTTCACGGAGGAGGACGTGGAGACGGTGAAGGCCCTCGCCGACCAGGCGGCCATCGCCATCCAGAACCTGAAGAGCCGCGTGGAGCTCACGCAGAGGGTGGTGGCCCAGGACGAGGAGCTGAAGAGGGTGCGCAAGGCCCTCGACGAGCGCCCCTACAAGTACGACTACAGCGAGATCATCGGCGGCTCGGGGCGGATGAAGGAGGTCTTCCTCCTCCTGGACAAGATCATCGATACCGAGGTCCCGGTGCTCATCCAGGGCGAGTCGGGCACGGGCAAGGAGCTCGTGGCCCGCGCCATCCACTACCGCGGGCCGCGCCGGGACGGTCCCTTCGTCACCGTGAACTGCGGCGCCATCCCCGAGAACCTCCTGGAGTCCGAGTTCTTCGGCTACGTGCGCGGCGCCTTCACCGGCGCCACCGGCGACAAGACCGGCCTGTTCGTCCAGGCCCACCGCGGCACGCTGTTTCTCGACGAGATCGGGGACATGGACTACGACATGCAGCGCAAGCTGCTGCGCGTGCTCCAGCAGGGCGAGGTGCGGCCGGTGGGGGGGAAGAAGACGACCACCGTGGATGTGCGGATCGTCTGCGCCTCGAACAAGGACCTGCGGCGGCGGATGCAGGAGGGGAAGTTCCGGGAGGACCTCTACTACCGCATCAACGTGATCGCCGTGCACCTCCCTCCCCTGAGGGAGCGCCGGGAGGACATTCCCGCCCTCGTGGACCACTTCCTCCGCAAGACCTCGGCGGAGATGAACCTCCCCCTGAAGCCCGTGGACTCCGAGGCCATGGCCCTGCTCACCGCCTACTCCTGGCCGGGGAACGTGCGGGAACTGGAGAACGAGGTGAAGAAGGCGGTGGCCCTCTCCGACGACACCATCGGGGTGGAGGATCTTTCCCCTCACATCCAGGGGGAACGCGGGGAGAAGGAGCCGTCCCTGGTGCCCTCCCGGGGCACCCTGAAGGAGACCATGGAGGCCACGGAGAGGTCGATCATCGTCCGGGCGCTGGAGGAGACGGGCGGCAACCAGACCCGCGCCGCCAAGAACCTGGGCATCTCCCGGGTCTGGCTCCGCAAGAAGATGGAGAAGTACGGCCTCCTGCAGTGAGCCCTGGCCGGGGGGGTCACCTCCGCCGTCGCCGCGAGAGCCGGCGCCGCGCCCGGGGCCGCGCCCCCTCGATCCTCCGGATCCAGTCGCGGAGCCGGTCCTCCTCCCCGATCTCCCGGAGGAAGGAGCGGAGCACGCGGAGGCGCCGGGTCCGGGAGACCCCCGGCACCGACACCTCGAGCCGGGCCAGGTCCCGGGCGAAGAGGGCCGCGGGGGGACGGGGGAACCGGCGGGCGCGGTCGAGGTCCACCACGCGGTAGCCGCCCTTCTCCTCCCGGAGGAGGTTGCGGGCGTAGC
>JAOZQC010000028.1:0-13136 GCA_029932425.1 Planctomycetota bacterium
TGGAACTTGATGTTGATGCGCAACACGGGCCGCCCCCGACCATTGAGGATCCGGTAGTCGGTGTCGGTGCGAGCCCCGCGATCGTCCTCGATGCGGAACTCCGCTCCGGGGATGAGTTTCCGGTAGCGTCTCACGAACGCATCTTCGCCGAGCCGTCCGAGCAGCATCTGGCCGAGGATCCGGCGGGCCCTGCGGATCTCTTCGGGGGAGGGATCTTCCGAGAGTCCGAGAACCGGACCGTCTCCTTCCTCCTCCAGCAGGCGCCCCCAGCGCTTCAGATCATGGGGTCGCAGGCCGTGCACCCCGGCAACGGTATCGATGTCGTCTCCCGCGGCCAGGGCCACGAGGGCCCGGACCCGGGACAGCATACCCGGGGGGGGATTCTTGCCGTAGACGGCGCTCACGGCCCGAGCGCGACGGACGAGCCTCTCGGACATCAACCTTCCTTCCAGAGCAGCGGCTGGCTCGAATCCACGGAGGCGTGCTCTTCAAAGCGAAAGCGCGACGCCTCCAGGTACTCCCGCTCCTTTTCGAAAGCGAGCCAGCGTCGCCCGAGTCTCTCCGCCACCGCCCCCGAGGTTTTGCTCCCGGCGAAGATATCGAGGACCGTCCCTTCCTCGGGCACCAGGAACCTGATGAAGAACTCCGGCAGGGCTGCGGGAAACCGCGCCGGATGCGGTTTGATGCCTTCCTCCTTGCAGCGCCGGATGTAGTGCGAATTGCTCTCGTTGTTGCCGCAGGCGATCAGGTTCGGAGGGATCGCCCCGCCCCGGTCGCGCGCAAACTTCTTCGTGATGTTGTGCCCGGAGGGACGACGAGCCGCGCGCACCCCCTTGCGAATGAGGCGCCTCATGTCCGGGCTGTACTCGACCAGAACCTTGATGTTGTCGGCGTGCGGCCAGTCACCCTTCGACAGCCACCAAATGTACTCCACCGAGTCCTTCACCCGGATGCGCCTGACGTTCACCCATTCCGCGGGCGCGGGAAGCTTGGCCGGATTGAACCAGAAGAACTCCTGCGCGAGCCGGAACCCGAGGTCGTCCACGAGCCGCAGGAGAAGACGGAACTGGTAGAGGGAACGGACGGGCGCGCCCCCCTCGTAACTGCCGCCGATATTGAGCACAAAGCTGCCGGAATCCTTGAGGACCCTCTTGACCCCTTCCGCGAAGGGGAGGAACCACTCCACGTAGGCATCTTTGACCGGGTTCCCGTACTCCTTCTGGAAATGGAGAGCATAAGGGGGCGACGTGATCACCAGGTCGATGGAGTCGTCGGGAACAGCCCCGATGAGATCCCGGGCGTCCCCCAGGTAGGCCGCGCCCAGATCGGTACGGTAGAACGGTTCCAGTCCCAGCATCACCAGCATCCATCCCCACCGACAGCGTACCATCCGGCTCCGACAGTCGGGGGTGCCGGAACACGCGCAGGAGGGCGCCGCTCCCGAACGTAACCGGCCACCACCGGGGGGCAAGCGAAATGTGTCGCCGAGACGGGCTTCCCGCCTGCGAATCTCGGCCTCTCTCGCCTTCGTGCGCCGCGCCGGAAGTGTCAGGATCGTCATCTCCCGCGGGCGCGCAGATGCCGGAGACCGGGTTCGGAGGGCTACTTCACCGCCGTGATCCGGGGGTGGGCCCCGAGGTCGGCGGGCAGGTCCACGAGCACCTTCACCGCGGCCTCCAGCTGACCGCGATCGGGAACGAGCCCCGCGGCCCGGATCTCCTCGAACCAGCGCGCGGCGAACGTTCCCCCGCTCGGAGAAGGGAGGACCCCGGAGAAGCCGGCCTCCCTCATCCACCGGACGAGGGTCGGGGCGGAGGGGTGAAGCGTCACCGCGAAGCGGGCGTCCAGGATGCGGTGGCGGCGGGCCGCGAGCCAGTCCGCGGTGATGTCCCCGGGCTCGATCTCCTCCGCCGCCGCGGCCAGGGTCACGCGCACCTGCCGGACCCGTTCCGCGTCGGGGTCCCGGTCGTAGATCACCACCGCGGTCCGCTCCCGGTCGATCCGCCACCCCCACGCCTCCCGCTCCCGCCCGCCCCGGTAGCGATCCAGGTCCTCCCACGTGATCCGGAAGCGACCGCCCGGCCGGAGCACCCGATGGACCTCGGCCAGCGTGGCCTCGGGGTCCGGGGTCTGCTCGAGCGACGAGGCCGCGGTGGCGGCATCGAAGCTCGCCTCGGGAAACGGCAGCGGCTCCCCCGCCGGGACGTGCACGAACGTCGCGTTCCGGACGCCCATCCGCGCCGCGTTCTCCGTGCAGACCTCGACGGGGCGCCGCGAGGCGTCGACGCCGACCACCTCCCCCGCCCAGGGGGCGATGACGAGGGACGGCCAGCCGTCCCCGGGGCCGAGGTCCAGGACCCGCCTCCCCCGGCATCTCGTCGCGTGTACGAAGTCGTAGCGGGAGCCGAGGTCGCCCCAGTCGCCGCGGTTCTCCGGGTCGAACGGCCGGTGGATGTCGGGCAGGCACCGGCCCGACTGCGAGTCCATGTCGTCGTAGCGGAAGGCCGGGGTGTCCACCCGGACGGGGTCGAGGTTTTCGTCGATCCACTCGAGCGCGTCGGTCATCGGTGCTGCTCCTCGTCGATCCGCCACCCCGCGCCGCGCTCCCGGCGGCCGGCGCCCGCGGGCCCCACGTCAGGAGGGTCGGGCGGGGGAGGCCCTCGCGGCCGCCGCCTCCGCCGCGAAGTGCAGGTGAGGGATGATCGCATCGTTCACCGAGGCCGCGGTGCCGTCGTAGGTCACGGTCACCACCGGCACCCCGGTCAGCTCCCGGATGCGGCCGGCCATCGCCTCCGTGACGAGGGAGGGGCAGCAGAAGGCCGGGTTGGCCTGCACGAAGAGGCTCAGGTCCGGGTGGGTCTCGAGAATGTGGAAGACCTTGAGGAGGTTGTCGAGGCTCTCCCCGGTATGGTGGTCGGTGACCCCGAACCGGGCCAGGATCTCCTCCGCGGACTCCCGGGGCCGGGAGAAGGTCACCGTCCCGAGGACGCGGGAGAACTCGGCGAGGAACCGGCGTTCGAGGGTCCGCACCGTCACGAGGAGGGAGGCGTTCACGGCCACGGTGACGAGCTTCCCCTCGCGGAACCATCGCTGGAGATGAGCGGGGGCCACGATCTTCACGTACTCGCTGTAGGGGGTGGTGACGACCTCGCCGCCGTGCCGCTCGATGAACCGCACGAGCCCCTGGCTGATCACCCGGTTGTCGCGGACGTAGAGGTCGCCGAAGACCGCCACCTTCGGGCGGTCGCGGGGATGCGTCTCGACGGCCGCGAACCGATCCACCACCTCGCGCACCGCCTCCAGCTTGTCCCGCCGTCCCTCGAAGGCCTCGAGAAAGGCGGCGAGCCCCGCCTCCAGGGCGGCGTCCGCCTCCCCCGGGTTCTTCTCGTAGGGCCGGACGCGGCAGGCCAGGCGCCGGAGCATGCCTCCGAACATGTAGGCGAAGTAGCAGTTGATCGCGGCCCGCACGGAGACCTCGATGAAGCTCAGGTCCCCGCAGTACACGGAGGCGTGCTCGAAACCGCCGCCCCGGGACTCGAGGAGCGCCTTGATCATCCCCGGGTACATGCCGAGGTTGCAGGAGATCTTCGAGTCGATCATCCAGAGAGCGGTCTTCGCCGGATCCAGGCCCCGGGCCCGGACCTCGTCCACGAAGCCCTCCACGATGGCGTGCAGGGGGATGCACTGGCCGGTGTTCCGGCGGAGGCTCTTCCGGATCGTCTCGGTGCTCTCCGTCAAGAGGTGCGCGTCGATCCCCTCGCGCCGGAGGTTCGCGGCGAGGAGCGCGCAGCTCAGCCCGTCCCAGTTCGGGAGGAAGAGCGTCCGGCCGGAGAGGGCGGTCCCGATCCGGGGCACCACGGGGAGGAACGCTCCGGGCCGGGCCGGGGGGCTCTCCCGGTGGTTCCGGAAGGCATGCACCGCGGCCTCGATCCGGGTCTCGTACCCCACGCTCGAATCGTGCTCGTCCAGCTCGAGGACGAGGTAGGGCTTCCCCTCCCGGTCCAGGATGCGCCGGAAGAACTCGAGGGTCATGCTGTCCGGCGCGCACTTGAAGGAGCTCACGAGCACGGGGTAGAAGCCCGGGGTCCGGGCGACCACCTGCGCCGCGGAGAGGATCCGCGCCGCGTAGTTCCAGTGGACCTGGGCGAGGAGATCCGCGATCTCCCTCGTGTCCTCTTCCCCCACCTCGAGCATGTCGTGGAAAAAGGTCCGGATCCCGAGCGCATCCAGGATGTCCGGAATGCCCTTGTTCATCCCGGGGGGAAGGCAGGCGTAGGGGCGGCCGAGGAGGACGACCGCCACGTCGCCCGGCTTCTCGAGCTCCCGCCGCATGACCTCCCGGAGCCGGGCGCGCCGTTCCTCCATGGACTCGAGCGCGGCCGTGAAGGCCGCGGACACCTCCGCGAAGCCGAGCGATTCGCCGAGGACCGGGCGGAGCGAGTCGAGGAGCCGCCGCTTGGCGGGAAGGTCCCGGAGCCCTCTCGTGATCAGGGGCCGGAGGATCCGGCCGCGCAGGCGCCCCTCCCCGATGGTGTCCGCCAGGGAGCTCGCGAACTGGGTGTAGTAGCAGTACTGGCGGCGGACCCCGGGCTCCCGGGGCCGGGCCTCGAGGAGGACGGGGGCGAAGACGTAGTCGGCCTTCCGGGCCGCGGCGTCCACGTGGGCATGCCAGGCCGCCAGGGGGGCGCAGAACTCGGCGCGCGCCAGCTTCTTGCCCTTCCCCACGGGGTCCCGGAGGTTCTCGGTGGTGACCACGCGCACCCCGAGCCGCTGGAAGAACATCCGCCAGAGCTCCAGGTCCTCGAACATGGTGAGGGCGGCCGGCAGACCGATGGTGACGTCGTACCGGGGTTCCTCCCTCGCCCGGGAGCGGAGGATCCGCCGGCGGGTGAGGAGGAGGTCGAAGCCCGAGACGCTCCCCCGCTTCGGGCGGCCGGCCTCGTGGTCCCGCCCGCAGAGGAACCCGTAGGCCGCCTCCTCCCCCCGCACCTCCGCGATGACGATCCGGCAGTGGTTCCGGCAGAGCCCGCACCGCTCGTTGCGCACGGGGATCCGCTCCCGGTGGAGCGAGAGGCCGCGGAAGCCCGTCTCCCCGGTCTCCTTCTCCGCGAGCAGGAGCGCGGTCCCGAGCGCGCCGGTGAGGTGGCAGTACCGGGAGACCCGGATCGGCCGCCCGAGCCGCTGCTCGAAGGCGGCCACCAGCGCGCGGTTCTTGGCGGTGGCCCCCTGGAAGCAGATGCGCGAGCCGATGCTCCCCTCCCGCGCCACCTTCCCGAGGTAGTTCTCGCGCACGGAGTGCAGCACGGTGGCCAGGATCTCGTCCACCGAGTAGCCGAGCCCGAGGAGGTGGTTGATGTCCCGCTGCATGAAGACGGTGCAGCGGTCGCTGGCCAGGGGCGCCCGGACGCCGGCCACGCGATCGGCCATCTCGGAGAGAGGGCACCCGAGGCGCCGCGCCTGCTCCTCGATGAAGGTGCCGGTCCCGGCGGCGCACACCGTGTTCATCACCGCCGAGGTCACCATCCCGTTCCGGAGGGTGGTGAACTTCGCGTCCTGGCCTCCGATCTCGATGATCGTGTCCGTCTCGGGATCCAGCTCCACCGCGGCCCGGGCGTGCGCGGTGATCTCGTCCACCACCAGGTCGGCGCCGAGGACCGCGCCCACGAGCTTCCGCCCGGAGCCGGTGGTGCCCGCGCCGCGCACGCGGAGGGTGACGCCGGCCTCCCGGCTCCACTCGTGGATCGCCTCGAGGATCCCCTGGGCGGCGGGAATCGGGCGGCCCGCGGTGCGGGTGTAGAACCCCGCGAGCACCTCCCTCCGCCCCTCGAGCAGGACCGCCTTGGTGCTCGTGGAGCCGACGTCCGCGCCGAGGAGGACGTCGATCTCCTCCCCGGAGGCGGGGACCCGGTAGATGTCGACCTCCACGGGGGGCGCCCGGTCCACCCTCCGGGGGACGTACTCGTAGCTCCGTTCGCCCGGGAAGTCCGGCGCGGGAGAGCGCGCCACGTCCAGGGGCTCGTAGAAGTACCGCTTCCCCCCGAACTCCCCGGAGACGAGGTCGCGGGGGGAGCGCAACACCAGCTCCGGGACCGGGCGGCGGCCCGCCTCCTCGAGGAGCAGGAGGGCCGCCCCCAGGGCGCCGTGGAAGGGGGCGAGCTCGTGGACGTGGAGCCGGACGCCGAGCCGGGCCTCGAGGTGGCGGCGGACGACCTCGTTCCGGGCGACCCCGCCGAGGAAGGCCACGGGCTCCTCGAGCGGCTCCCCGGCGGCGAGGGTGTCGGCCACGATGGCCGCCAGGCCCCGGCAGAGCCCGTCGCAGATCTCGGGAAGGCCGTATCCTTCCTGCTGGGCGTGGATCAGGTCGGTGCGGGCGAACACGGCGCAGCGGGAAGCGATCTTCGGCACCTCTCCCCGGGCCTTCCGGGCCGCGGCCGCGAGCGCCGCGCCGTCCCCCAGGCCGAGCGTCTCCGCCTGCTGGTCGAGGAAGCTCCCGGTACCCGCCGCGCAGGAGCTGTTGGTCTTCGTGCCGAGGTACGCGCCCCGGTCGTCGAAGCGGGTGAGGCTGAACCGCTCCCCGCCCACGAGCAGGACGGAGCGGACGTCGCCGTGGAGCCGCCGGGCGGCGGTCACGAGGGCGAGATGGGAGTCGATCGTCCGGGAGCGGGCCACGTGGGCGGGGGTCGAGGAGGTGGCCGCGACGTGGCGGACACGCCGGAGGACCTCGGGGGGAAGGAGCTCCCCGAGGGTCTCCCGGACCTTCCCTCCGTGCGCGGCGAGCCCCCGGGTCACCACCTCCCCGGACGCGTCGATCTCCAGGTAGGAGACCGAGACGGAGCCCACGTCGATGCCGAGCACGTTTCCGGCCGGGGTCATGGGGCCACTATGGACGGGCGGACTCCCCCCGTCCAGTCCGGTCCGCGGGGGGACGGACTTTCTCCTTCCCCTGTAGTCCGCTACAGGGTATAGCGAAGGCTCGAGGAGGCGCCCATGGACGGCCTGAAAAGAGGCGAGCTCGCGCGGCGTTGCGGCGTGAACCCCGAGACGATCCGGTACTACGAGAAGCGGGGGCTCCTGCCGCGGGCCCGGCGCTCCCCCTCGAATTACCGGATCTTCGGCGAGGACGCCGTGCGCCGGGTGCGGTTCGTGATGCGCGCGAAGGAGCTCGGGTTCACCCTCGCCGAGATCCGGGAGCTGCTCGCCCTCCGCGCCGCTCCGGGCGCGCGCTGCGCCGACGTCCTCCACCGGGCGAAGGAGAAGATCCGGGACATCGACGGGAAGCTCCGGACGCTCCGGGCCATGCGGAAGGCGCTCGTCGACCTCATCGCGGAGTGCCGCGGCCGGGAGCCGATCCGGGAGTGCCCGATCCTGGAGGCGCTGGAGGGGTAGGGGGCCGGGCGCGCCGCGGCGAATCGACCCGGCGGGAACCGAAAGCACACCCGGCGATCCGGCTCTCCTCTCCCCGGATCCGGTACTATGGCGGCCGGACAAGACCACCGGGAGATCCGCCATGAGCATCCCCATGCGCTACGAGACGAGCTACCGCTGGTCGGGTGAAGGCGACCGGGGGGAGACAACGGTTCCGGAGCACGCGCCCCTCCCCGTGGGTGGACCCGAGGGAGAGGACCACTACAGCGCCGAGCACCTCCTGGTGGCGGCGGCGGAGATCTGCCTCGCCAATACTTTCTTCTTCCTCGCCGAGCGCTCCGGGCTCGAGGTGTCCTCCTACGAGTCGACGGCGGAAGGGGAGCTGGAGTACGTCCCGAAGGAGGGGTTCCGGTTCAAGAAGATCGTCCTCCGGCCCGCGATCGCGGTCCGGGCGGAGGACCGGGAGCGCGCGGAGCGCTTCCTCGAGAAGGCCCACCAGGCCTGCCTCATCGCCCGCTCCCTGAGCACGCCGGTGGAGGTCCAGGCGCGCTGGTGACGGTGCCGGCCGTACGGCGCGGCCACGCGGTGCGGCGATCGTTGCGCGCGCCCGCGCACCACGGCGTGCCGGCGCCTGATGCTTCGAGATCCGCCCTACGTGGTACGTAGCGCGTTGGCGAGCATGATCCCCGCCGCGATGAGGGTGGTCACCGCGAAGAGGAGCTTCAGGTGCTTCGGGCGACTCTTCAGCGCGAACCGGCCCCCGAGCGCGCCGCCCACCACCGTCACCGCCGCCAGGGGGACGGCCCAGGCCGGGTGGAAGTCGCCCCGGAGCGCGTGGCCGGTGAAACCCATGAGGGCGGTGGCCCCGATGAGCGTGGAAGCGGTCCCCACCGCGATCCGCACGGGAACCCGGCAGGCCAGCACCATGAGCGGCACCAGGAAGGAGCCCCCGGATACTCCGACCATTCCCGAGCCGAACCCCGAGAGCACCGTGACCGGCACCACGAGCCGGAGGTCCACCTCGTAGAGCCGCCCCCCCGCCGAAAACCGCCAGCGCAGGAACCGGGGCCTGCCTTCCGGTTCCCCCGCCTCCGGGAACGGGATGAGCATGAGGATCCCCGCCAGCGCCAGGAAGCCCGAGAACACGAACTTCAAGGTGTGCCCGCTGAACCCGTGCGAACCGTAGCCTCCCACGAACGCCGCGGAAGCGGTGAGCGACCCGATGAGGAGCGCCAGGTGCCAGACCACCACCCGGTGTTTCTGGAATACCACGAAGGCGGAGACCGCGGTGGCGAGGAGGATGAACTGCCCGGTGGCGGCCGCCTGGTGCATGGGCATGCCGGCCAGGACCAGCACCAGGACGTAGAAGTTCCCGCCCCCTCGCCCGGCCATGGTCATCACCACGGCCAGGAAGAAGACGACGGCGGCGACAAGGAGAAGAGTGGTCACGGGTCGGCCCGGCCCCGGAGACGCGCCAGGATCCTCCCCGGCTTGAGGGCCGTGGTGAGATCGGGGTATCCGCCCTCGATGATGCGAACGTCCTCGAAGCCCTCCGTCCTGAGGTAGAGCCAGGCCATGGCGGACCGGGTCGAAGCCGGGCAGAAGATCCCGATCGGGCGGTCCCTCGGGATCTCCCCCACTCGATCGGGCAGCTCGTGGAGAGGAACGTGCAGGGACAGGATGCCCTCGTGCCCGCCGAGCGGAAACGCGAGCGACTCCGCCTCCTCCGTGGTCCGGACGTCCAAAAAGAGCCCCTCCCCGCGATCGAGGAACTCCCCGGCGGTGATCTTGTGCCGCCCCGCTCCGAAGTACTCGAGCGTCAGGCTCCTCAGGACTTCCCGCATGTCGTATCCTCGGCGTCCGCGGCGGCTCCCCCTCGACGATCATTCTGGGAGGGGAGCACGCCGAGGGAGAATGTTTTCCGGCCGGTGCCGCACACCGGATCCCGAGGGCATCCATGAAGCGTCTCCTCCTCTTCCTCGCGCTCCTTCTCCTTCTCCCGCTCCGGCCCGTGGGGCCCGCCCGGGCCGCGCCCGGCGGCGACGACCTGGACCGGCGCCTGCAGTCCCTGGAAGACCTCGTCAAGAAGCAGCAGGAGGAGATCCGCGATCTCCGGGCCGCGCTGGAAGACAAGTCGGAGAGGCCCGATCCCCTGGGCCGCGAGATGGACCGGCTCCTGGGGAAGATCTCCGCGTCCGGGATGGAGGAACCGGGGACGCTCCGGGCCCGGTTCACCGACGGCCTCGAGTTCGTGAGCCCGGACCGGACCTTCGACATCCGGGTGGGCGGCCGGATCATGGAGGACTTCGGCTTCCCCCACGCGGACCGGAGCCTGGAGCGGGCCTTCGGCTCCTTCGACAGCCGCACGGAGTTCCGGAGGACGACCTTTCTCGTGGCGGGCCGCATCCACGGCCGGGTGGGGTTCAAGGCGGAGTACGACTTCTCCTCCGGCACCCCCCACTACAAGGACGTGTGGCTGGGCCTTCGCGAGGTGCCCGTCCTCGGGCGCATCCGGGTGGGCAACGTGAAGGAGCCGTTCTCCCTGGAGAAGCTCACCAGCCTGAAACACACCACCTTCCTGGAGAGAGGCCTGCCCACGGCCCTCGCCATCGACCGCCGGACCGGGGTGTGCATCGACAACGAGGCGCTCGACGGGACCCTCTTCTGGAGCATCGCCATTCAGAACGACACGAACTCGGTGGGCCGGGGAACCACGGGGAAGAACGTCGCGGGGCGCGTGGTATGGCTTCCCCTGCGCGACGACGAGAACCATCACCTCGCGCACCTCGGCCTCTCCCTCGCCCGCCGGGATCCAGCGGGGGGGGAGGCCCGGATCCGCACTCATGCCGAGATCCACACCCTACCCGTGGTGAGCGACACGGGAGACTTCGCCGCCGACGTCTCCCGTCTGGTCGGCCTGGAGGCGGCCGCGGTGTGGGGGCCGTTCTCCGCCCAGGGAGAGTACGTGACGGACTTCGTTCGGAACGGGGACGCGGCGAACCCCACCTTCTCGGGCGCCTACCTCTACGTGAGCTGGTTCCTCACCGGGGAGAACCGGCCCGCCCACGGGGGTATTTTCACGCGGGTGCGGCCCCGGACGAACTTTGGGGCCGGGGGCGCGGGAGCCTTCGAGATCGCCCTCCGCTGGTCACACCTGGACCTCGACGACGGAGGCCTGTTCCGGGACCGGGAAGGGGGGAAGGTCACCGACTGGACCCTCGGCCTGAACTGGTACCTGAACCCCAACACCCGGGCCACGCTGAACGGGGTCCGGAGTCGGGTGGCGGGGGTCGGCATCGTCTACGCCCTGGGCATGCGGGTCCAGGTCGAGTTCTGACGGGAGAACCTACCGGCCGAGGGCTCGCCGCAGCGCGGCCTCCACCTCCTCCGGGGAGACGTCGCCCACCGTCCCGAGCTTCCTTCCGCCCGTGGGGTCGAGGAGGAGGAGGGAAGGGAACTCCTCCTCCCCGGTGGTCATCTCGTGCCGCCCCGCTCCGAAGTCTTCGAGCGTAAGGCTCCTCAGGACCTCCCGCCTGGCGTCGCCTCGGCGACCCTGACGTCTTCCCTCGGCGATCACTCTGCGGGGTAGGCAGCGCGGAGGAGATTCGTTTTCGGCCGGGGCCGCGGGCGCGGGCGCTTTCGAGATCGTGCGCCCCCCTTTCCGCCGCTCCCTTGCCGCCGTTCCGGGTTTCCGGTAGGCTGAACGTGGAGGGAACGCACATGCCCGTCACCCGCGACCCCGGCCCCCAGGAAGCGCCGCAGGATCCGAGCGAGATGCTCTCCAAGCTCTTCCACACCGAGGCCGCGCTCGCGAAGTTCCTGGGGGAGCTGGAGAGCAGCCCCGCCCCCCGCGGCCGCCTCGGACCCGCGGGGATGGATCCTCCCGCGGTGCGGAGCACCACGATCACCTCTCCCGTGACGGGACATCAGCCCACCGGCGGGCGGATCCAGGGGCCGGAGGGCCTCTCGTCGGGAGAGCTGCCGCAGCTCCCCACCTTCGACCACTTCCTCGCCCAGGCCCGGAAGCTCCGGGAGACCGTCCGGGAGGAGCTCGGGGTGGACCAGCTCTCGCCGGAGCAGTGGGGGGAAGCGGTGCAGGAGGCGATCGAGACCTTCAAGGCCTCCCTGGACGCCGCCGGGCTCCAGGGACGCGAGGGGGACGATCTCCTTCTCCGGTACCTGGAGCTCTGGGAACGCGTCCTCGCCTACAACATCCTGGATCTCGCCTCCCTCCAGTACGTGGTGGCCGAGTACCACGTCCCCGGGGCCAACGACAACATCGTTTACGGGTACCGCACCCTCACCTCCCCGAGCGCGCTGGAGATCGTCCGCCGGGAGATCGAGGCGCTGGGCTACATCTACCTGCAGATCCCCATGGAGGGGGTTCCCGCGGGGACCTACGTCCACGAGACGAGCGCCGCCGGGCAGTCCTACCTCCGGTACTTCGAGCACAACCGCAACACGCTCTTCCGCGGCACGACGCACGCGCGGGCACGGGGGAACGCCCCCGACGACGTTCCCTGACGCCGCCTCGGGATCTTCACCCGCCGGCGCGGCCTCGCGCCGCGGCGAACCCTTCCCGTCAGGAACGGGCGACCGCACTCCCGCCGAATACGAAGCGGAAGAACCGGCCGGTGTTCACCGCGAGGGAGTCCAGGGTCGAGTAGAAGACGGGGATCACGATCATGGTGAGGAAGGTGCCCGCCAGGAGACCGGTGGCGGCCGCGATCCCGAGCGGGCTCATCCTCTCCAGCCCCACCGCCATCTCGAACACCAGGGGAGCGAGCCCCACGATGGTGGAGACCGTGGTCATGAGGATGGGGCGGATGCGGAGGCGCACGGACTCCAGGATCGCCTCGTCCCTCGGCACGCCCCTCCGGCGCGCCCTCAGGATGAAGTCGAGCAGGAGGATGCTGTTGTTCACGATGGTGCCGCCGAGCAGGATGAGCCCCATGGTGGCGGGCTTGCACAGGGGCGTGTCGAAGAGGAGGAGGCCCCACAGGGCCCCCGCCACCGCGAGGGGGATGGCGGCCATGATCGTGAGCGGGTGGCGGAACGACCGGAACATGGCGAGGAGCAGGAAGTAGAGGAGGACGATGCCGATCTGGAGCGCGCCCCCCATCTCCCGGCCGCCCTTCTTCATGTCGGCGGGGGTTCCCGACATCTCGATGGTGTAGCCCTCGGGAGGATGGATCGCCCGCAGCCGCTTCGCCGCCGCCGCCGCCACGTGCTGGATCGTGGCCACCCGGTTCACCCCGGTGATGTCGATGGTCGCCCGGAGCCTCTCCCGGGTGAGGAAGGGCTGGTCCCGGCCGGGGACGATCTCCGCCACGGCCCGGAGGGGGACGGGACCGAACCGGCTCGTCACGTAGGCCTCCCCGAGGTCGGCCGCCGCCGCGAGGTCCCTCCCCGCGTACCGCACGCGGATGGGGATGTCGAGGGAACCGGAGAGCCGCATGGCGCTCGCGGGCACCCCCTTCACCGCCGCTTTGAGCTCCGCGGCGATCCCCGCGGGGGTCACGCCGTAGAGGCGCGCCAGGACCGGGTCCAGGAGCACGTCCTGCTCGCGCTTGTCCAGGTACCAGCTCCGCCGCACGTCCAAGAGCCCCGGAACCCCCTTCAGGGCGGCCAGGCACCGGTCCGCCAGACGGTCGAGCACCACCGGGTCGGGACCGCTGATGATGAGGTCCAGCGGCGCCTTCGTGGTGGAGAGCGGCGTGGCCCCGTACTCGCTCACCCGGAAGCTCTTGATGCCGGGCATCCCCCGGAGT
>JAOZQC010000028.1:13146-14396 GCA_029932425.1 Planctomycetota bacterium
CCTCGATGTCCCAGATCGTCTCCTTGCGGTGCTTGCGGTCCACGAGGTGGATCACGAGGCGGGCGGACTGGGAGGTGGCCCCGCCGCCTCCGAAGCTCACCTCGCCCGGCTCGGAGCCCTGCACCGCCGAGACCATCTCCACCCCGGGCCGGCGGTAGATCATCTCCTCCACCCGGGACAGGACCTTCTCCGTCTCCCGCGGGGAGTCGTTGGCGGCGGTCTCGAACTCCACGATGGCGATTCCCGTGTCCATGGGCGGCATCAGCTCCGCCCCGACGAGCGGAGGCACCACCTTCATGGTGATCCCGAAGAAGACGGCGGCGAGGAGAAGCGTGAGCCACCTCACCCGGAGCGCTCCCCGGAGAACCCGGATGTAGAACCAGGTGAGCCCCCGGATCCCCACGCCGGTGGAGGCCAGGAGCCTCTCCACGGGTCCCTTCTTCCGGCGGGATCTCCGGAGCACGCGGGAGGCCAGGAGGGGAATCACGGTGAGCGCCACGATGAGCGAGGCCACGAGGGTGGCGGAGATCATCAGGTTCAGGGGCCGCATGACCTGCTGGGTGTAGCCCCCCGTGAACATCACGGGAAGCAGGACGATCACCGTGGTCAGCATGCCGGCGGTGATGGCCAGCGCCACCTCGCTCGTCCCTTCCCTCGCCGCCCGGACGGGGTCCGGATCCTTCATCTCCTGGTAGTGGCGGTAGATGTTCTCCAGCACCACCACGGAGGCGTCCACCACCATCCCCACCGCGATGATGAGCCCCGAGAGCGTGACCATGTTCAGGGTGTAGGGGCTGAACCAGAGGACCACGAGGCTCAGGAGGAACGCGAGCGGGATGCTCACGGAGACCACCACCGCGGCGCGGGTGTCGGCGAGGAAGACGAAGATCACGAGCACGGTGAGGAGCACGGCCTGGACGAGGCTCTGGCGCATCCCCTTCACGTTGACGTCGATGAGCGGTTGCTGGTCGTCGGTGATCTCGAAGGAGATGTCGGGGTACCGGGCGGCGAGCGCCGGGAGGAAGGCCTTCACGGAGCGGATGGCGGACACGGTGGGGCCGTTCTCGGGACGCATGACGCTCACCGCGATGGCCGGCTTCCCGTTGCCGTGGTAGGCGCTGCGCTGCTCCTCCTCCCCCAGCGTCACCTCGCCCAGGTCCGAGATCCGGAGGAACCCCTTCTCGGTGCGGCGCACCGGCAGGTCCCGGATCTCCCGGAGCCCCCGGAACTGGGCGGCGGCCCGCACGATG
>JAOZQC010000391.1 GCA_029932425.1 Planctomycetota bacterium
GCCAGCTCGCGGAGGAGCTCCGCGACCCGGGGATCGGTGACGATCTCCCGGAGGGCGCGGGCGGCCCGGCGCCGGAAGTTCGGGTAGCCGGTGCGGATCCCGGGGATGTTCTGGGGGCGCTCCTCCAGCCAGAGATCCTCCAGGTTCACGAGCACGATCTCCGCGGGCCCCGCGGCGAGCCGCCGGAGGAGGGCGGGCAGGACCTCCGCCGGGCCGGCGCCCGGCCCGGGGATCTCGCCCCGGGCGGCGAGGCTCTCCCGCACCGCCCGGACCAGCCGCTCCCGGGCGGCCCGCTCCTCCTCCGCCCGCTCCGGGGGAAGGAGGCCGAGCCGGACCCTGCGGCGGAGGTCGGTGCCGGTCCAGAACGAGGCGAAGGTGGCGGTGTCGTGGGTCCCCAGGGAGGCCACGGTGCCCGGCCTTCCCTCCGGAACGGGATCCGGCGCCCCCGGGCGGAACTCGAAGAGGGCCACGGACATGCCGAGGATCCCGTGCTCCGCCATCGCCCGGTTCACCTCCGCGGGCACGGTACCCAGGTTCTCTCCCACCACGCGCGTGCGGTGGCGGAGCGATTCCTCGGCCACGATCCGGAAGAGCTCCGGGGCCGGGTAGCGCACGTAGACCCCCTCCCCGGGAGGGAAGCCGTCGGGAATCCAGTAGAGGCGGTGGAGCCCCATGACGTGGTCCAGCCGCAACACGTCCGCGAGGGCGAGGTTGGCGGCCAGACTCTTCCGGAAGTACTCGTGCCCCGCGGCCCGGGAGGGGTGGGGTTGGTGGGGGGGAAACCCCCAGTCCTGGCCCTCCGGGAAGAAGGCGTCGGGGGGGGCCCCCACGGAGACTCCGGCCGCGAACTGGTCCCGGTACCGCCAGACGTCGAAGCCGTCGCCGTGGACCCCCACGGGGAGGTCCAGGTAGAGGCGCGCCCCCGTCTCCTCCAGGCGCCGCCGCAGGCCGGCCCACTGCTCGGCCAGGAGCAGCCGCGCGTAGAGGTGGGTGCGCCGGGCGCTCTCGTCGTAGTCGCCGGGGCCGAGGCGCCCCGCGCGCGGCCCCGGGGGCCAGCCCCGCCACCCGCCGCGGAAACGCTCCGCGGCCGCCCGGAACCGGGCGAAGGCCTCCGCTTCCGGGTGGGCCCGCGCGTAGCTCTCGATCTCCTCCCGCCGCCGGTCCCGGGCGAACGCCTCCGCCGCGAGCCGGTCGAGCACCCTCCGCTTCCGGGCCATGACCTCCCGGTGGTCCACGAGATCGCGGGCCCCGGGGGGAAGGGAGGGGCCGGGCGGGGAGGGGAGGTCCAGGTAGAGCTCCCCGGGGAAGAGGCGGCTCACGGGGGCGTAGGGGCTCGGGTCGAAGGGCTCGTCCAGGAAGCCGGAGAGAAGAGGGAGGGTGGCCGTGACCCGGGCCCCGAGGCGGGCCCCCCACGCCGCGAGCCGGGCCAGGTCCGCGAGATCCCCCACCCCCCCTCCGTCGCCCGCGGAGAGGGCGTGGAGGGGAAGGAAGATCCCGAGGAGCCTCCGGGGCTCGTCCTCCGGCTCGTGGGCCCGGAGCGGAGCGGGCGGCGGCGAGGGCGGCGACGTCGATGTACTCCCAGGCGGCGGCGCGGGGGAGGGGGGATCGAGCTCCGCGAGCCGGCGGGCCGCCTCCTCCGGGCGGCGGATCGGCACTCCGAGGGCGGCCAGGACCGCGAGGAGGACCTCCGGGGACGCCTCGCGGCGCACCCCCAGGCCGTCGTGGTGTACGGGCTCCACTCCCAGGCGGAGGGCGAGGCGCCGGAGGGGGTCCCCCGCTTCCGTTCTCACGGAGGGGGCCCGTCCGGCGGAGGGGAGGCGGGGCCCAGGAGGAGCGCTCCCAGAGGGGGGAGGCGGAGGGCGAGGGAGAAGGGCAGCCCGTGGCGGGGGATCTCCCGGGCTTCCGGGCCCCCCGGGTTGCCCACCCCGCTGCCTCCAAACTCCGCCGCGTCGGTGTTCAGGATCTCCCTCCACGGTCCGCCCCGGGGGACCCCCAGGCGGTAGTCCTCGCGGGGCACGGGGGTGCAGTTGAGGACGGCGAGCAGGGCCCGCTCCGGGCGGCGGCCCTTGCGGAGGAAGGCGACGACGCTGTGCTCCGCGTCGTCCGCCTCCACCCACTCGAAACCCCGCGGATCGCAGTCCATCTCGTGGAGGGCGGGCTCCTCCCGGTAGAGGCGGTTGAGCTCCGCCACGAGACGGAAGACCCCGGCGTGAAGGGGTTTCTCGAGAAGCGCGGGGTCCAGCCCTCCGTGGTGGTCCCACTCCGTCTCCTGCGCCAGCTCTCCCCCCATGAAGAGGAGCTTCTTGCCCGTCTGCATCCACATCCAGGCGAGGAGGAGCCGCAGGTTGGCGAAGCGCCGCCACTCGTCCCCGGGCATCCGGGAGAGCAGGGAGCCCTTTCCGTGCACCACCTCGTCGTGGGAAAGGGGGAGGACGTAGTTCTCCGTGAACTGGTACAGCCCCCGGAAGGTGAGCTCCCGGTGGTGATGCTCCCGGTGCGCGGGGTCGCGCCCGAAGTACCGCAGCGAGTCGTGCATCCAGCCCATGTCCCACTTGAGCCCGAAGCCCAGCCCGCCCTCGTGCACGGGACGGGTCACCAGGGGCCAGGCCGTGGACTCCTCGGCGATGGTCTGCACGTCGGGGAACGAGCGGTAGACCTCCCGGTTCAGGCGCTTCAGGAACTCGATGGCCTCGAGGTTCTCGCGGCCGCCGTAGCGGTTGGGGATCCACTCCCCCTCCCGCCGCGAGTAGTCGCGGTAGAGCATCGAGGCCACCGCGTCCACCCGGAGGCCGTCGGCGTGGTAGCGGTCCAGCCAGAAGACGGCGTTGCTCACGAGGAAGCACACCACCTCGCGGCGCCCGTAGTTGAAGATGAGGGAGTCCCAATCCGGGTGGACCCCCAGCCGGGGATCGGCGTGCTCGTAGAGGTGGGTGCCGTCGAAGAAGGCGAGGCCGTGGGCGTCTTTCGGGAAGTGGGAGGGCACCCAGTCGAGGATGACCCCGAGTCCCCGCCGGTGGAGGTGGTCCACGAAGGCCATGAAGTCCTGCGGCGTGCCGTGGCGGCGGGTGGGAGCGTAGTAGCCCGTGATCTGGTAGCCCCAGGATCCGTAGAACGGGTGCTCCATGACGGGGAGCAGCTCCACGTGGGTGAAGCCGCCCCGCTCCGCGTGGTCCGCGATGAGGGGCGCCAGCTCCCGGTACCCCGGGAAGCCCTTCCGCTTCCCGGGGGGCGGGAAGGACCCGAGGTGCACCTCGTAGACGGACAGGGGGCGGTCGAGGCGGTGGGCCTCTCCCCGGGCGGCCATCCAGGCGCCGTCCCCCCATTCGTAGTCGAGGCGGCGGACCACGGACGCCGTGCGGGGCGGGGCCTCGTGCATGAACCCGAAGGGGTCCGCCTTGTCCGCCACGTGGTCGGAGACCCGGGAGGCCACGCGGTACTTGTAGAGCGCCCCCTCGCGGACGCCGGGCAGGAAGCCGGACCAGACCCCCGAGCGCTCCACGGGGGCGAGGGGATGGCGGGCGGGGTCCCACCTGTTGAAGTCGCCGATGACGTGGACGGATCGGGCGTCGGGGGCCCATACCGAGAACCAGGTCCCCTCCTCCCCTTCGTGGATGCCGGGATGGGCGCCGAGCTTCTCGTACAACCGGTAGTGGGTACCCTCGGCGAGAAGGTGGAGATCCATCGGCCCGAGGAGCGACCCCGGGCGCACGTCTCCCGCCCCGCCGGTCTCCCGGGGGGTCACGCCCGGCCCCCGGTCCGCTCGATCGCCTTCCCCCCGCCGCCCGGCCGGAACCGGCGGAGGGAGGGGAGGCGGCGGCGGATGCGTGGGAAGCGCATGGGTTCGGACTCCGCGGTCGGGGCTCGGCGGCCG
>JAOZQC010000392.1 GCA_029932425.1 Planctomycetota bacterium
GATCGTCCCCGCCCCGGCCCGGGCACCGGGAGAGGATCGGAGCGCGGGGCGGTCCCCCGCGCGCTCCCTCTCCCCCTTCGCCCGCGGCCTCCTCCTCCCGCCCTCCCGGACGGGTGTCCCACTCCGGGCCGCGGGCGAGGGGGAAGCCGTCTCGCGGCGGCCGTCCGGCGGGAGAGGGAACGTATCGGCAGGCGCCGGTGCCGGCCGGCTTCCCCGGTCCGCGGCCGGGTTCGAAGGAGGGGCTCCTCCCTGTCCGGCGCGCGGGGAAGTCCGGCCGTGCAGGGAGGATCCAGCGCCGGGCGGGACGCCCGTGCCCTCCGAGGTCTCCCCGGCTTCGCGCCGCGGACCCCGGCGGGGGCGGCGCGGGCGAGGGCGGGACACGCCCGGGCATCGACCCTTCACGGGCCGGGGACGAGCACTCTCCGCCCGCCCGGGAGACCCGGAATGGGCCCCGGCGGCGGGCGAGGCGCCCCTGGCCTCACCCGGCGCCGCGGTCAGACGCGGCCCGAGGTGACCAGCCGGGCGAAGTGCTCGAAGGAGCGGTCCCAGCCCCGCTCCGCGTCATCGGGGAAGACGCAGCCGGGAAGCTCCCGGTTCTTCAGGTGGTACTGGATGCACTCGCAGCAGACGCCCTTGTGCGCGCAGGGCTCGTAGGTGCAGTTGCAGTGCTTCCGGTTCTCTTCCTGCTTGCACTCCATGGAGGACCTCCCGACGGTATCCACGGGGAGAGCTTAGCCCGCATCTCTCGTCCGGACGCACGGTTTTCGCCGGATCTCGTCGCCCGTGGCGGTGTGGCTCCTCGTCATCGACCTCGGCGGGACCGGAATGCGTCCCGCGACCACCGGACGTCCGCGAATCGAGTCGGGACGCCCGGGCAGGGTCGACTCCCCGTCGCGCCGGGCCCCTTTCGCCGGTCTCTCGTCGAAGACGGCCCGAGCGTGTCTCCGGGCCCCCGCCCGGATGGGAGCCCCTCTCGGAGAGCGGCCCGCCGCCGTCGCCCGCACGCCGGACGCGAGGTGCGGGCTTCGGAGAACCCCGTTCGCGGGGGCAACGCGGTGCGGCCCCCCGATCCCGCCCCGGGCGTCTCAGTCCCGGATCACCTCGCAGCGGGGGAGGGACTCGAGGAAGATCCGGCCGTAGCGCTTGGTGACCACCCGGGGGTCCAGGAGCGTGACGGCGCCCGTGTCCTCGCTCGTGCGGATGAGGCGGCCGAAGCCCTGCTTCAGCCGGAGGACGGCGCGGGGGAGGGCGTCCTCCAGGAAGGGGTTGCCGCCCCGGGCCTGGATCTCCTCCGCCCGGGCCTCCACCAGGGGCCGGTCGGGCACTTCGAAGGGGAGCTTCGTGATCACCACGTGGGAGAGGGCCTCCCCGGGCACGTCCACCCCCTGCCAGAAGGAGTCGGTGCCGAAGAGGATCGAGGTCACGTCCTCCCGGAAGATCTCGAGGAGGCGGGAGCGCGGCAGGCCTCCGCCCTGGCGGAGGAGCCGGTAGCCCCGGCCCTCGATCTCGTCCTTCACCCGCTCGTAGACCCTGTCGAGGAGGCGGTAGGAGGTGAAGAGGACGAACGCCCGGCCGTCGCTCCGGAACACCGCGCGCACCACCTCGTCGGCCACGGCTTCCTCGTAGCCGTCGCCCGACCGGGGGTCCGGAAGCATCTCCGGCAGGTAGATCTTCGCCTGGCGCCAGAAGGCGAAGGGGGAGCCGAGGGCCACCTCCTCCGCCCCGGAGAGCCCCAGCCGGTCGCGGATGAACGCGAAGGACTTCCGCCGGCCCACGGTGAGGGTGGCGGAGGTGAGGATCACGGACCTGTCCGGCGTGAAGAGGACCTCCCGGAGGATGCCCCCCACGCGCACGGGGGCGGAGCGGATCTCCGCGCGTCGCCCCTCGCCGTCCGTCTCCACCCAGTACACCTGCTCCGGCAGGCTCTGCTCGAGGAAGGCCCGGATGGAGAGACCGATCTCGGAGCAGCGCTTCGCCCGGGCCCGGAGCTCCACCGCGTGGTCCTTCCGGTCCTCCGACTCGGCGCGGGCGGCCTCCTCCTCGAGGAGGAGCGACAGGTCTCCCAGGGCCTCGGAGAGATCCTCGGTGACGATGTCCGGCCGGGTCACCCGGAGGTTCTTCGGGGCCTTCAAGGCCGCCCACTCGGCCAGGGCGCCGAAGAAGCGGTCGGCCGCCGCCCGGGCCCGCTCCACGGCGGCCCCCGCCTCCTCTCCGGCCCCGGCCGCGGCCAGGAGTCCCTTCCCGCCCCGGCCGGCGAGGCTCGAGAGGAGATGGCGGACCGTGCCCGTGGTGACCCGGAGGCCCAGGTGGTCGGCGGCCACGCTCTCCACCTCGTGGGCCTCGTCGAGGACCAGGACGTCGTAGTCGGGAAGGAGGTTCGCCCCCTCCTGCCGGAGGGCGAGGTCGGAGAAGAGGAGGGAGTGGTTGGCGATGATGAGATTGGCGTGGGCCAGGCGGCGCCGGGCCCGCTGGAACGGGCAGGTGGGTTCCCGGGGGCAATGCCGGGCCAGGCAGGTTCCGGGCTCCGCGCAGACCTTGCTCCACACCTCCTCCCGGGGACGGAAGTCGAGATCCTGGAGGGTGCCGTCCTCGGTCCGCTTCGCCCATTCCGCGATGCGGCGGAGCTCCTCCACGTCGCTCGCGAACTCGAAGAGGGCCCGTTCCTCGGCGAGGACGGCCTCGAGGCGGCGGCGGCAGAGGTAGTTGCGCCGGCCCTTGGCCAGCACCACGGAGAACTCGGCGGGCAGGATCCCGGAGAGGAACGGGAGATCCTTGCCGATGAGCTGCTCCTGCAGGGCGATGGTGTGCGTACTCACCACGGCCTTCGCGGCGGGGGGGGCCGGAGGCCCGCCGGAAGGATCCGTGGCCAGGATGGCGGGCACCAGGTACGCGAAGGACTTGCCCACCCCCGTGCCCGCCTCCACGAGGAGGTGACGCCTCTCCCGGATCGCCGCCTCCACGTGCCGGGCCATGACGAGCTGCTCCTCCCGCTCCTCGTAGCGGGAGAGCCGTTTCGCCACGGGTCCGTCCGGTCCCAGGAGGGTCGCCGCGTCCATCCGGCACATCGTACCCTCCCCCGGCCACGGATTCCTGTTGCCCGGCGCCTCGCGCCGCAGGTATCTTGAGCCCTCGGGCACCTGGAGGGCATGATCCCCATGCGTATCCGTCATCTTCTCGTCGTCGCGGCCGTCCTGGGACTGGCGGCCGGTTGTGCGTTTCCCGCCCACGGGGGAAGGAGCGGGGCCTGGGTGGGGAAGATCGTCTCCTACCGGAAGGTGGTCCATCCGGAGCACGGCATCGTGGGCTACGTGAAGGAGTACCGCTACGCCCAGAAGGGGTACGGGGAACCCTTCACGCTCTACCACGTCTACGACCTCGACTTCCGTGAGAGGGGGGTGGTGGACCAGCTCGGCCGGGCCACGAAGTACGTCGATCTGCCGGAGGAGGTGGCGCGCGTCCGCAAGAAGACCCGCGAGGAGGTGCAGCTCGAGGCCCAGCCCCTCCCGTACAACGTGGCGAAGATCCTCGACGTGGAGCCGGTGGGGGTGAAGCTCCTCCCCGCCACCCCCGACGACCTGAAGCGCCAAAAGTGAAACATCGCTGACAGGCACAGCTTCTTCACTTTTTCCCGGAGCCCCGAACCGGGCGGCGCGGCGCGAAGGTTACGATCCGCTCCCGCCTCCGTATGTAACCTTCGTGGCGTCGGCCCAGAGGAGCTCCAGGTCGTAGAAGGTGCGGGCGTCGGGCTGGAAGACGTGGAGGACCACGTCGCCGTAGTCGAGAAGCACCCACCAGTTCGAACCGCGGCCGGAGCGGGAGAGCGGCAGGGTGCCCTCCTCCTTCAGGCGGCGGTAGACGCGGTCCACCG
>JAOZQC010000393.1 GCA_029932425.1 Planctomycetota bacterium
AGCCCGCCTCCCCGGCGGGGGCCGGACCGGAGCCCTCGGTCCCTCCCGGGGAGGCCGGCGAGGAGGAGGTGGTGCCCATGAGCCCCCTCCGGAAGACGATCGCGGCCCGGCTCGTGGAGGCCCGGCAGACCGCGGCCATGCTCACCACCTTCCAGGAGATCGACATGTCGGCGGTGATCTCCCTCCGGAAGGAGCACGGGGAGGCCTTCCGGGAGAAGTACGGGGTGAAGCTCGGCTTCATGTCCTTCTTCGTGAAGGCCGCGGTGGAGGCCCTGAAGCTCGTGCCCGCCGTGAACGCGGAGATCCGGGGGGAGTCCGTCGTCTACCGCAACTACTACGACATCGGCGTGGCGGTGGGAGGGGGGCGGGGCCTGGTGGTGCCCGTGCTCCGCCGCGCGGAACGCCTCTCCTTCGCGGAGGTCGAGGCGGGCATCGCGGACTTCGCGGCCCGGGCGGCGGAGAACCGCCTGGAGCTCGCGGAGCTCACGGGCGGCACCTTCACCATCTCGAACGGGGGCATCTACGGATCGATGCTCTCCACTCCCATCCTGAACCCCCCCCAGTCCGGGATCCTCGGGCTCCACGCCATCCAGCCGCGGCCCGTGGCGCGGGACGGCCGGGTGGTCATCCGTCCCATGATGTACGTGGCCCTCACCTACGACCACCGCCTGGTGGACGGGCGGGAGGCGGTCACCTTCCTCAAGCGGATCCGCGAGTGCGTGGAATCCCCCTCCCGGATCCTCCTGGAGATCTGATGGAACACCACGATCTGGTCGTCATCGGCGCCGGTCCCGGCGGCTACGTGGCCGCCCTCCGGGCCGCCCAGCTCGGCCTCTCCGTCGCCTGCGTGGAGCGGGAGCCGGCCCTCGGGGGCACGTGCCTGCGCATCGGCTGCATCCCCAGCAAGGCCCTCCTCGAGTCGAGCGAGCTCTACGCCGCGGCGAGGAAGGACCTGAAGAAGCACGGCATCCGGACCGGCCGGGTCTCGTTCGACCTGGGGCGGATGATGGCCCGGAAGGAGCGGGTGGTGGACACCCTCACCCGGGGGGTGGCGGGCCTCTTCCGGAAGCACGGGGTGACCCGGTACGCGGGGCACGGGCGGCTCGCGGAGCCGGGAAGGGTGGTGGTGACGGGAGAGGGGGAGCCCCGGGAGATCGAGGCGCGGCACATCCTCCTCGCCCCGGGAAGCCGATCCGCGGAGCTGCCCGGCGTGGAGCTGGACGGCGACCGGATCGGCACGAGCACGGAGGCCCTCTCCTGGCCGGAGGTGCCGGGGCGGCTGGTGGTGATCGGGGCGGGCGCCATCGGTCTCGAGCTCGGCTCCGTGTGGAGCCGGCTCGGGGCGAAGGTGACCTTCGTGGAGTACCTGGACCGGATCCTCCCCGGCATGGACGGGGCCCTGGCGGAGGAGGCGCGGAAGCTCTTCGAGAAGCAGGGGCTCACGTTCCTCCTCGGCGCTCGGGTCACGGCGGCGCGCCGGGAAGGGGAGGAGTGCGTGGTGGCCTGCGAGGGGCGGGAGCCGCTCCGGTGCGACCGCGTGCTCCTGGCGGTGGGACGGCGTCCCGTGACGGAGGGGCTGGGCCTCGAGGCGGTGGGGATCGAACCGGACGCCGCGGGACGCATCCCCGTGAACGAGCGCTTCGAGACCTCGGCTCCCGGGGTGTACGCGGTGGGGGACGTGATCGCGGGCCCCATGCTCGCCCACCGCGCCTCGGAGGAAGGCATCGCCTGCGTGGAACGGATCGTCACGGGCTACGGTCACGTGAACCGCGAGGTGATCCCCGCCATCGTCTACACCCGTCCGGAGCTGGCGGCGGTGGGTCGGACGGAGGAGGATCTCCGGGAAGCGGGGATCCCCTTCCGCGCGGGCTCCTTCCCGTTCCGGGCCAACGGCCGCGCGCGCGCCCTGGAGTCCACCGAGGGGCGGGTGAAGATCCTGGCCCACGCGGAGACGGACCGGGTGCTCGGGGTCCACATCCTGGGGCCGCGCGCCGGGGACCTCATCGCGGAGGCGGCGGCGGCCATGGAGTTCGGCGCGAGCAGCGAGGACATCGCCCGCACCTGCCACGCCCACCCCACGCTCTCCGAGGCCGTCCGGGAGGCCGCCCTGGACGCCCTGGGCCGTCCCCTCCACCTGTGAGGCGCCGGGACGCCGCCCGGTCTCCTCGGCCCCCTCGCCCCCGCGGCGCCGGCCGGGGGACCGGCCCCGGCCCTTCCCTCCCGGCCCCGGGCCCCCGGTCCTTCCCGGCAGAAGTTGGGAAGCCGCCCTCCTTCTGCCATGATCCCCGTCCTCTCTTCCTTTCTTCCTTTTCTGCCGGGAGCCCCACATGTCCGAACCGCTGCCCCGCGTCCTTCTCGAGACCGACAAGGGCGGGATCGAGCTCGAGCTCTTCGAGGACGACGCCCCGAACACCGTGGCCAACTTCGTGAGCCTCGTGGAGGCGGGCTTCTACGACGGAATCCTCTTCCATCGGGTGGTCCCCAACTTCGTGGTCCAGGCCGGCGATCCGCAGACGAAGGACCCCGCCCTCCGGGCGCGCTGGGGGACGGGAGGGCCCGGATACACCATCGACTGCGAGACCCGGGGCAACCCCCGGAAGCACGGTCCCAAGGTGATCTCCATGGCCCACGCGGGTCCGAACACCGGGGGGAGCCAGTTCTTCATCACCCACGTGGCCACGCCCCACCTGGACGGGGTGCACACGGTGTTCGGCCGGGTGGTGGCCGGGGAGGAGGTGGTGGACGCCATCGCCGAGGGCGACGCCATCCGGAAGGCCAGCGTCACCGCCCGGCGCGACCACGATTACGTCCCCGTGAAGAACACCGGCCGCTGAGCGGCCCCCGCCGGCCGCCGGGCGTCAGAGACGGTAGCGCAGGGCGCGGAGGAGGCCCAGGGGCGCGAGGCGCACGGCGGCCCGGAAGGAGCGCCGCGCCGCGGCCCGGTCCCCGTCGAGCCGCTGGAGGCGGCCCAGGCGGAGAAGCCGGTAGGCGAGGAGCCGCTTCACCCGGCGCACGAGCTCGGGACGCTCCCCCCGGTACCGCTCCAGCGCCTTCTCCAGGATCCGGCGCCGGCAGTCGTCCACCCGCGTGCGGTGGCGGATCTGCTGCCCGGGGTGGAACCGGTAGAGGGCCACCGGCCGGTCCAGGTAGGCGAAACGCCGCCGCTCCGCGATCCGGATCCAGAGGTCCCAGTCCATGGAGTGATCCAGCGTCTCGTCGAAGAGGCCGGACGCCTCGAGGACGGAACGGGGCACCACCACCGTGGAGGTGGTGATGAAGTTGCGGCGGAGGAGGGGGCGCAGCACGTCCCCCTCCCGGGACACCCGCGGCCGGGTGGCCACCGGCGCCCCCCGCTCGTCCACGCTCCTCGCCGCCGCGTACGAGAGGCCGGGGGCGGGCTCCCCGGCCAGGGTCGCCACCTGGTCGTCCAGGGTGCCCGGGAGCCACTCGTCGTCGGAGTCGAGGAAGGCCAGGAACTCCCCCCGCGCCTCGCGGATGCCCGCATTCCGGGCCGCGGCGGGACCCCGGTGGTCCGTGCGGATCACCCGGAGCCGGGGGTCCCCGCCGGGGAGGGCCTCCACCGAGCCGTCGGTGGATCCGTCGTCCACCACCAGGATCTCGTCGTCCGTTCCGATCCGGGCGCGCGCCGTCTCCACCGCGCGGGGGAGCAGGGCCCGGCGCTGGAAGGTGGGGATGATGACGGAGACCCTCACAGGTAGCCGAGCTCCCGGAGGGAGTCCTTCAGCGCCCTCTCCTCCTCGGGGGTGAGTTCCGGCCCGCGCCCGGCGGGCTCCCCGGCCTCCGCCTCGGAGCGGCGGACGGGGCGGCTCCGGGCCAGCTCCTCCGAGAACAGGCCGGCCAGCGGCTT
>JAOZQC010000394.1 GCA_029932425.1 Planctomycetota bacterium
GAGTCGAACAGGCTCCCCTGCCGCGGGCCGAAGGGCCGCACCCGCAACGGCCCGAGCGCCCGGTCCAGGACCTCGATCACCACGGAGCGGTGACACCGCGCCGCCTCGGCACACGCGCAGAGGAGCACGGGGATCCGTCCCGCCCGGAGGAGCTCCCGGACCGCCTCGACGCCCTTCCCCGGGTCGGCCAGCTCCACGCCCCTCTCCGGCTCCCGGTAGAAGCGGTTCCCGAAGGCACGGAGGTGCCGGTACTGCTCCCCCAGCGCCTCCGCGAGCCGGCGCTGGCTGAAGGGCCGGGCGGGGCCGATGAACCCGAACCGCACGTCCGCCACCACGAGCCGGGGGTCGGCCCGCACCCGCTCCAGGAACGTGGCCTCGGAGCGGCCCCGGTATCCCCACTCGTAGATCAGGGCCGCGGACATGCCCGCGATCCTACCCGCCGGAGCCGCCTTCCTCCCCGCTCTGCACGATCCCGCCGGCGTCCGGCACCCCGCGGCGGACCCGCTCCCGTTCCCGGCGCGGAGCGGCCGCCCGCCGGCCCCCCCGCCCCGGCCGCCGGAAAACGCGCTGCACCTCGCCCTCCCACCCGGGGAGGCGCGCCCGCGCCGGCCGGGGGGACGCTCGGGCCTCCGTCGCCGCCACGGGCCCGGGGAAAGCCCTCGGGCTCCGGATCGAGCGGAAGGGGCCGCGCCTTCCCGGGTTCCCCTCGGGCCCGAAAGAGGGACGAAAAACTCGTGCCTGTCAGCGTTGTTTCAGAATCCGCGGATCCCGCCCTTGCGATCCCCCCTTGCGCGCCTGAGGCGGGCGGATGGGAAGGGCCATGCCTGACCGCGGCGCTTCTCACCCGGGAGGAGGGCGAAAAGAAACCCGAGGATCCCGGGAATTCCCCCGGCTCTCGTTCCGCGGGCGGGTAGACTACGGAATCAAGCATCACCCGTCGGCGATCTCCGGGGAGTACCCTCCACCTCGCTCGATGGCTTCGGGTCTTGTTGGGTCGTTCGCTTTGCCGCTCGGAGGGTAAGAGGTCGCCGCGTTCATGAAGAAGGTCCTTCTCACCAGCATCTGCCGTCCCCTCGGCCCCGAGCACGGAGACGGCGCCACGGTCGGCTACGAGCTCCTGCACCGCCAGGTCACCCGCGCCCAGGGCATCTTCAGCCCCCGTTCCCTGCACCCCCACTTCGCGCTGGACTACATCGCCGAGAACCTCGAGGCCCCCTGCGTGGTCCTCCAGTACCCCTCGAAGCGGGAGCTCGTCCGCGAGCTCCGGAAGGGCTACGACTACGTGGCGGTCTCCTTCCTGCTCACCGTGTTCCACCGCATGAAGGAGGTGGTGGCCCTGGTCCGGAAGCACGCCCCCGAATCCCGGATCATCCTGGGCGGCTACGGCACGGTCCTCCCGGACGAGGTGCTCGCCCCGTACGCGGACCACGTCTGCCGCGAGGAGGGCGTGGCCTACATGCGCCGCCTCCTCGGCGAGCCGCCCCTCGCCATGCCCTACCGCCACCCCATGCTCGTGACCCGGCTCAAGGTCCTCTCCGCCCCGGTCTCCAACACGGGCATCATCCTGGCCGGCCTGGGCTGTCCCAACGGCTGCGACTTCTGCTGCACGTCGCACTTCTTCAAGCGCCGCCACATCAAGCTCCTGCCCACGGGCCGGGACATCTTCGACGTGGTGGAGCGCTACCTGGACATCGACCCCCACATGTCCTTCACCGTGCTGGACGAGGACTTCCTCCTGGACCGGCGCCGGGCCATGGAGTTCCGCGACTGCGTCCTCCGCTCCGGCCGCAGCCTGTCCATGTTCGTCTTCGCCAGCATCAAGGCGCTGAGCCGCTACAAGGTGGAAGAGCTCCTGGAGATGGGCGTGGACGGCGTGTGGATCGGCTACGAGGGCTCCCGGGCCGGGTACGCCAAGCAAAAAGGACGGCCCGTGGAGGAGGTCTTCCGGGAGCTCCGGGAGCACGGGATCACGATCCTGGCCTCCATGATCGTCGGCCTCCCCTACCAGGACGAGGAGATCGTGAAGAGGGAGCTCGACGAGCTCCTCGCCCTCCGGCCCGTCCTCAGCCAGTTCCTGATCTACGGCCCCACGCCGGGGACCCCCTTCTACGAGCGGATCACGAAGGCGGGTCTCCTCCGGGAGGACCTGGCCGCCGACCCCGAGCTCTACTACCGGAGCTGCGACGGCTTCACGGCCATGGTCCGGCACCCGGCCCTGGAGGGCGCCCGGATCGAGGCTCTCCAGGAGCTCTGCTTCGCGGAGGACTACCGCCGGCTCGGCCCCTCCATCTTCCGCTCGGTGGAGACGTGGTTCCTGGGGTACCAGCGGCTCAAGGACTCCCCGAACCCCGCGCTGCGCCGGAAGGCCGCGGCCTTCGCCCGGGACCTCCGGAAGGCCTACCCCGTCCTCCCCGTGGGCCGCCGCCTGGCCCCCGGCACCCGGGTCCGCCGCCGCATCGCGGACCTGGAGAGGAGCATCCACCGGGAGCTGGGCCGCCCCACCCTCGGGGAGCGCCTGCGGTCGGCGGCCGCCTTCGGCATGGCCTTGTGGACCGCCCTGACGCTGCGGTTGCGGCTGTTCCAGCACCCGCGCCTCCTCCGGCACCGGTACCGCGTGCCCGTGCGGGTCCCGGGATCCGTGCGCCTCTGGCGGCGCATCGCCAAGCTCGGCCTCCCCATCGAGGTGGAGGTCCTCCCCGAGGGCACCGTGTGGGTCCGCTTGACGGAGTCCCTGAAACCCGGCGACGCCGGGCGCCTGGCCTCCCGGCTGGGCCGCGCCCTCGTCAAGAGCCGCCACGAGCTCGTCCTCGATCTGAAGGACGTGGACTGGAAGGACACGGAGGCCGCGCGGCGCCTGGCGGAGGGCCTGGCCGCGTTCCGCGCCCGGATCCGCGTGCTCGCCCCCTCGACCCTCGCCTGCCAGCGGGCGGCGGCCGCGCTCCTGGCCATGTTCGCGTTGCACGGTTGAGAGCCGCGCCCGAGGGCGCGCTCAGCCCAGGGCCAGGAAGGCCCGGCCCAGCCCGGCGCCCAGCAGCCCCGCCGCGGGCAGGGTGACGACCCAGGCCGAGAGGATCCGGCTGATCGTCCCCCACCGGGCCCGGCGCGTCACGGTGCCGATCCCGAAGCGCGCCCCGCCGGCGACGTGCGTGGTGGAGCCGGGGAGGCCCAGCCGCGCGGCCGGGAGGACGGTGAGCCCGGCGGCGAGGGCCACCGCGGCGGGGAAGGCGGGATCCCGGGTCACCTCCGGCGGGACCAGCCCCTTCCCGGAAAAGGACGCCAGGAGCCCCCCCGCCGCCGCCAGGGCGGCCAGCGAGCCCAGGGCGGTGGTGACGGCGGCCCATGCCAGCGCTCCCCGGTACCCCGCCGTCCCGCTCCCGAGGAGCGTGGCCACCCCCTTCGCGTTGTCGTTGGCGCCGTTGGCGAACGCCAGGAGGATCCCGATGAGCACGATGGCCGCCGGCAGCATGTCGCGTCCCTCCCCGAGCCGCCCTGCGGCCGCTCCCCGCTGCCCGCGCCGGAACTCTCCCCCCCTTGGTCTGCCCTTTCCCTCACGCGTTACGGAGGATCGGGGAAGGCGGGGGTGGTGGCCGGCACGCGGAACGGAGGAAGGCAAGGGACACGCTCGGTCGAACCGCGGGAAGGGATCCGCCGCCCGGGTGCCCGCCGCCCGGAGTTTTTTTTCGAGAGGCTCTCCCGGGGGCCGAATCGTGTCACCCCCCGGCGTTAGACTTCCGTACGGTATGAAAGACGTCCGGCAAGAGCGACGGGAACGTGCGGTCCGGCAGGTGGAAGCCGCCCGGAGCATCGACCGCGGGCGCCGCCGCCTGCGGGAGATCCAGGTGGAGCTGGCGGAGCT
>JAOZQC010000395.1 GCA_029932425.1 Planctomycetota bacterium
CGGGCCGCGGCCGCGGCGGCCCGCAGTCCCTCCGAGCGGGTCGCGTGGTTTCCGAGCAGGCGGATCAGGAGGGGGATCGCCCGCCGGTCCTTCCGGAGCCCCAGGGCGGTGACCGCCGCCATCTGGAACTCCGCGATCTCCCGGCCCGAGAAGGAGAGCGACCGCCCGAGCGCGTCCCGAAGCGCCTCCGTCCCCGCCTCCGACTCGAGGAAGCCCAGCGCCAGGGCCGGGTAGGCGCGCTCCTCGGGGGAGACGCCCCGCCGCCCCACGGCCCGGATCAGGACGGGGGCCGCCAGGGGATCACCGAGGAACCCCAGGGCCACCGCGGCGGAGCGGCGGTCCCCCGCGCTCCCCTTCTCGAGCATCTCCACCAGAGGCACGAAGGCCGCCGCCGCCCCCGTCTTTCCGAGGGCGATGGCCGCGATGGAGCGCTCCTCGGGATCCGGAGACCGCAGGCGCCGGAGCAGCAGGGGGACCACCCGCCTCCTCACCTCCGCCGGCGTCACCGTCTCCCCCCCTCCGCGCCGCAGGGAGAACAGCGCTCCCCCCGCCCCTTCCGCGGCCTCCCAGGCGTTCGCCTCGCGCGCCGCCCTCAGGAACCGCGTCCGGTTCATCTCCCACCAGAACTCCCAGCGGCTCTCGCCCTCGACCTGGCGTCCCCGGGAGAACAGGCGGTCCGCTCCCACGGGTCCGTCGCGCGACGGGAGCAGCAGGGCCCGGGGCGACTCCCCCGCCGGACCGCGGTACTGCTTCGCCGTCTCCCCGAAGGCGACCGTCGCCGCCAGGAGGCCCGCCAGGACGATGAGGCTCGCTCTGCGCCTGATCATGGTCTTGCTCCCTGTGCCGGTTCTGCGCACACCCAGGTGGGAGCAATTCCCGGGCCGGATGGGGTCCTTGACGTAACTTCCCGCCCGGGCGGATGTTGCGCTTTTCGCCCCTCGGCCGGAGGGTCCCGGCGGTGATGACGCTCGAGGCGGGCTGGATAGGATCCTTGTCAGCGGTCGCCCCGGCCCGCCCTCCGGTCAGCCTCGCCCGCAGAGCGTGTCCGCGATCTCTCCCAGCCGATGCTCCAGGGAAAGGAACAGGCGGAGGATCTGGGCGAGGGAGGAGAGGACCAGGAAGCACAGCCCGCCGGAGAAGATCCCCCCGAGGATGAAGGCCGTCCCCACCAGCGCCGGCTGGTCCCCCACCGCCTCCGCGTACTCCGAGAACCATCCGAACGGCCCGTGGAACGCGGCCTGGCCGCGGAAGGCGGTCACCCCGGTGTACACCCCGATCCCCGCCAGGAGAAGGAGGCCCACCAGGGCCAGGATCCCCAGGAGCCAGGCCAGGGTGCGCAGGCTCCCGGTGTAGGCGTCCCCCGCGGGCCGGCGGCGGCGGGCGGAGACGGATCCTCCTTCCGCCCCGGGAATGGTGAGCACCGCGTCACAACTCGGGCAGCGCCCCTTGCGGCCGGCCATCTTGTCCGCCACCGTCATCTCGTGCCCGCACGCTTCGCACCGCACATGGATCGGCATGGCAATCCCTCCTCCCCGGAGGATAGCAGCGGTTCCCCCTCCGCGCCAGGCTCGATGACCCCCCGAACCCGCACCCCGCAGCGGCCGTCTCGCTCAGAAGGCGAGCTCCACCCGGTGCACTCTCCGCCATGTCCTCAGGACCTTCTCCGGGGGCTTCAGGCAGTAGTAGAGCTCCACGATCACCTTGCCGTGCGCGGTCTCCGCGGGGAGTCGGAACCGATGGGTGCGGGTGGCGTCCGGCGGGATCTGGGTGGGTTCGATCTTCTGCTGGCGGTAGTAGAGGCGGTACTCCGCGATCTCCCGGAGGTCCACGACGCGCGCCCCGTCCTCGTCCACCACGGACAGGACGAGGTTGAAGGAACGGTGCCGGGAGTCGGTGGGCAGCTTGTGTCCGGTGCCGCTGTTCGTCACGCGCATCACCACCTCCCGCCCCTCCACGGCGGCCCGGAGCGTGACCCCTTTCCGCAGCATCTCGAGCGAGTGTCCCCCCTCGAAGCGGTGCGTTCTCACCCCCTCGCGCACCGGGCGGTCGGGGCGATCATCCGCGATCCGCCGCCGCACCGCGGGCATGTGGCAGGTGTTGCACGTGCTCGTCTCCGCCCAGCGGGACGCCATGAACTCGTCCACCGTCCAGTGCTGGTTGTGGCAACCCACGCAGAAGGTCGCCGTCTTCAGCCGCTCGTCCTTCACGGGACGGCAGGGCGCCGCCAGGCCCCGCGTGCCCGCCACCGTGCCGTCCTCCCTCAGGTGGCAGGAGATGCAGTCCACTCCCTCCCCGCGCCGCTCCCTCCGGGCGAACACCCGTTCCCCCACCCCCGTGATGAAGAGCGGTTGCGGCGCGTGGCAGGAGACGCACTCCCCCTTCGCAAAGTCCTCGGAAAGCCTCAACACCTCCGGGTCGCGGAAGGCCCGGCCGTGCATGGACTCCCGGACCTCCGCCGCGATCTCTGCGTGGCACCGGGCGCAGTCCTCGGAGGTGGGCATCCGCGACGAGGAGGGTTCCGCCGGGATCGGGGATCCCCCCGACACCACCACCACCGCCGCCGCCGCCGCCGCGAGCAGCGCGAGCGCCGCCAGGACCCGCGCGCGCTTCATGCCCCTTCCTCCGCCACCGCCACGGGCGGGGGATCCACCCGGAAGGCGATCCGCGCTCCCTCCTCCGGCCGCTCCCGCCCGTAGGCGAGGAGGTCACACCCCTCCACGGAGAGGGTCACGAGCCACCGGTCTCCCCGGTAGCTCGAACCCCGCACCGTGCCCCACCGGTCGCCTCCGTCTCCCAGATGCACGCTCTCGGGACGCACCACCAGCAGCACCCGCTCCGCGTCCTCCCCTTCCACGGGGAACTCCCCCAGCACCGTCCGTGCCCATCCCCCCCCCACCGTTCCCGGCACCAGGGTGGAGAGCCCCACGAACCCCGCCACGAAGGCGGTCCGCGGCCTCCGGTACACCTCCTCCGGGGTGCCTACCTGGAGCACGCGCCCCTCCCGCATCACGACCACCCGGTCCGCCACCGAGAGAGCCGCGGCCTGGGCGTGCGTCTCGTAGCGGGCCGTGAGCCCGAGCTTCCGCTGCACGGACCGCACCATGGCGAGCAGCCTGACGCGCAGGTTGGCGTCCAGGCCGGAGAGCGGCTCGTCGAGCAGGAGCAGCTCGGGCTCGGTGACGATGGCCCGGGCCAGGGCGGCCCGCTGCCGCTCCCCCCCGGAGAGCTCGGCGGGGTACCGCTCCAGGAACTCCGCCACCCGCGTGCGCTCCGCCGCGGCCCGCACGCGGGGGTCGCGGCTCCGTCCCGCTCCCAGGGGGAACCCGATGCTCCCCCGGACCTTCATGTGCGGCCACAGGAGCGGTTCCTGGAAGACCATACCCACCCGCCGCGCTTCCGGCGGCACCCGGGACCGGGGATCGTTCACCACCCGGTCGCCGATCCGCACCGTGCCCTCGTCCGGCTCGGTGAGCCCCGCCAGGATCCTCAGGCACGTGGTCTTCCCGCAGCCCGAGGGACCGAGAAGCACGGTGACCTCCCCCCGGGGGAGCGCCAGGTCGAGCCCCCCGAGCGCCACCGTCTCCCCGTAGCGCTTCATCACTCCCTCCAGGCGCACGAAGTCCATGCCGCTTACCCCTCCGTAACCCCCGTTACCGTCCCTCCCCGCCGCCGAGGCCCGGACTGTAACCCCCGCGAGCCACCTTCCACCACGCCTTCCATCGCCGGATGCTCTCCCCCGAGACCCCCGGATCCCGGCCCGTGACGGTCCGGAGGCGGGTGGCCACCCCCCGCCCGCACGCCCCGGCCCCCCCCGCGAGCCGCGCCGCGAGCCCGGCCACCCCCGCCCCGG
>JAOZQC010000396.1 GCA_029932425.1 Planctomycetota bacterium
CACTTGCTGGGGGACGCGGAGATGGTCATGCCCGGGGACAACATCTCGATCAACGTGGAGCTGATTACCCCGATCGCCATGGACGAGGGCCTCCGGTTCGCGATCCGCGAGGGCGGGCGCACGGTGGCCTCCGGCGTGGTCGCGAAGATCCAGGAGTAGCAGGAAAGGTCCCGGGGCGGGGCGCGTCCCGCCCTCCCGGCGGAGGTTTCTCGTGGCCAAGACGGAAGCCAGAGGCTATGTGAGCCTGGAATGCGAGGTGTGCGGCAACCGGAACTACCGCACCTCCAAGAGGCTCAAGGGGACCACCTACAAGGTGAACCTCAGGAAGTACTGCCGGTACTGCCGGCGGCACACCCTCCACAAGGAGAAGCGAAAGTAGAGGATCGTCCGCCGCCGCGGTGGGCGGCGGACCGGCGGCTACCGGGTCGCAGGCCAGTAGCTCGAACTGGTAGAGCGGCGGATTCCAAATCCGTAGGTTGGGGGTTCGAATCCCTCCTGGCCTGCCAACCCCCGGCCAAGGTGGGGGCACCATGGCGTTCCTGGAGTTCTACAAGAAGGGACAGGGGTCGCTCGCGCGGCTGGTCGGTCTGCTCTCCCTGGGAGGGATCGTCCTCTGGGGCGCCTACGCCCTGTGGGTCCACCTGCAGGGCTACGCCGCCCTCACGAAGGCCCTCATCCGGATCCCGAAGCTCGGGCTGGGGATCGACCTCGCCCTGGTCATCTCGCTCCTGGTGGCGGTGGGAGGCTGCATCGGCGTGGTGTGGCTGATGAACCGCCCCAAGACCGTCGATCTCATGGTGGAGACCGAGAGCGAGATGAAGAAGGTTTCCTGGCCGTCCCGCCAGGAGGCCTGGAACTCCTCGGTGGTGGTGGTGATCACCGTGCTCGTGATGATGGCGCTCCTCTTCTTCTACGACGTGGTGCTGACCTTCATCCTGAAGCGCGTCTTCTACCCGGAGGGGGCGTGAAGGCCATGACGAGCCTTCGGCCCGGAGGGAGCCCGAGGACCATGACGAGCAGGGGGGGGCGGCGGTGAGCATGGACTGGTACGTCATCCGCGTGCAGAGCGGCAAGGAAGAGAAGGTCCGGCGCGGCCTCGAGAAGCGCATCAAGGAGGCGGGAGCGGAGGAGCTGATCCACCGGGTGATCGTGCCCACGGAGACGGTGAGCGAGATCAAGGGAGGCAAGAAGCGGGTCTCGAAGAAGAAGATCTTCCCCGGTTACATCATGGTGGAGATGGAGCCCACGGACGAGGCCCTCTACCTGATCCGGGAGACGCCGGGCGTGGGGGACTTCGTCGGCGCGCACATGCGCCCCACTCCCATGGAGCCCCACGAGGTCCAGCGCCTCCTGGGGGACATGGAGCGGCAGGCGGAGACCCCGAAGCTGAAGATCGACTTCCAGAAGGGGGAGAGCGTCAAGATCAAGGAGGGGCCGTTCGAGAACTTCGACGGCATCGTGGACGAGGTGTACCCGGAGAAGGGGCTCGTCCGGGTGATCGTGACGATCTTCAGCCGGCCCACTCCGGTGGAGCTCGAGTACTGGCAGGTGGAGCCGATTTGACCGAAAGGATCCGGCCGTCATGGCGAAGGAAGTGGTGGCGAAGATCAAGCTCCAGGTGCCCGGCGGGCAGGCGACGCCCGCCCCCCCCGTGGGGCCGGCCCTGGGCCAGCACGGGGTGAACATCGGCGAGTTCGTGAAGCGGTTCAACGACCGCACCCAGGATCAGATGGGGATGATCCTGCCGGTGGTGATCCAGGTCTTCAAGGACAAGTCCTTCGACTTCGAGATCAAGTCCCCGCCGGCGGCCGTGCTGATCAAGAAGGCGGCGGACCTGGCGAAGGCCTCCGGCGCTCCCGGACGGGAGGACCCCGTGGGCAGCATCACGCGGGACCAGGTCCGGGAGATCGCGGAGATCAAGCGGGGCGACCTCAACGCCGCCGATCTCGAGGCCGCCATGCGGATCATCGAGGGCACGGCGCGGTCCTGCGGGATCGCGGTGGTGGAGGAGAAGGAGGGCCCGGAGTCCGGGGAAGCCCGAGAGTGAGGGCGGCCGCCGGCCCGGGGGAGGCCTGAAGGAGAGGATACGACCCGGCTCCGCGGGGGCCGGGCGAGGCCCGGAGTTCGCATTTGGACCCGCCGGCGTCCGGCGCCCGAGAGGGCCCGGGGCGGCGACTGGGGAGCGAGGCGATGGCGAAACACGGAAAACGGTACCGGGCGGCGCGGGAGAAGGTGGACCGCGGCCGCCGGTACGAGCTGGCGGAAGCCGTGGCGCTCCTGAAGGAGCTGGACACGGCCGACTTCGACGAGACCGTCGAGGTGTCCATGAAGCTCGGCGTGGATCCCCGCAAGGGCGATCAGCTCGTGCGGGGGTCGGTGGTGCTTCCCCACGGGACGGGACGGACCGTGAGGGTGGCGGTCTTCGCCGAGGGCGAGGCCGCGGAGGCGGCCCGGGCGGCGGGGGCGGACTTCGTGGGAGGGGTGGACCTGGTCGAGAGAGTCCAGAAGGAGGGCTTCACCGACTTCGACGTGGCCATCGCGGTCCCCGCGATGATGCGGCACGTGGGGAAGCTCGGGCGGATCCTCGGCCCCCAGGGAAAGATGCCCTCCCCCAAGGCGGGCACGGTCACCGACAACGTGGCTCTCGCGGTGGAGGAGTACCGGGCGGGCCGGGTCGAGTACCGCGTCGACGACACCGCCAACATCCACGCGCCGGTGGGGAAGAAGTCCTTCCCCGACGAGAAGCTCGTGGAGAACGTGAACGCCCTGGTGGAAAGCGTCCTGGCCGCGAAGCCCGCGGCGGCCCGCGGGACCTACCTGCAGAAGATGTCGCTTTCCTCCACCATGGGCCCGGGCATACCGCTCGTGGTGCGCTGAGGAGGACCGAGCCGTGTCCAAGCGATTGAAGACCCTCATGGCCCGGGAGCTCTCGGAGGTGTTCCGGGAGAACGACTCCTGCGTCCTGCTGGGCGTGGGGGCGCTCACGGTGGAGCGTTCGATGGCCCTCCGGAACGAGCTCCGGGAGAAGGGAGCGCGGCTCCGGGTGCTCCGGAACCGCGTGGCCCGCTTCGCCATGCGCGAGGCGGGGATCGAGGAGCTCGGCGAGCATCTCCAGGGAGCGAGCGCGGTGGCGTTCGGCGGAGAGGGCGCCCCCGCCATCTCGAAGATCCTCCTCGGCTGGGAGAAGAAGCTCCCGGGGACGGTGACGATCCGGGCGGGCCTGCTCGACGGCCGGCTCCTCGAGGGCGACGAGGTGCGGACCCTCGCCACGATACCGGAGAAGCCGGTACTCCTGTCGCTGCTCGCGTCGCTGGTGGCGGCCCCGGTGTCCCAGGTGGCGAGTCTGATGAACGAGATCCTGGCGGGCGTGGCCCGGGGTGTGGGGGCGCTCGCCGAGAAGCGTGCGGGAGACAGCTAGCCAAACCTACTGGTCGACGCGCCGGCCTCGGCCGGCGGATGAAGGAGACATGTGATGTCCGAGACAGCAACCTACGAGGGCAAGGTCGGAGAGGTCGTCGAGATCCTGAAGGGCATGACCGCCCTCGAGCTCGCGGAGCTGAAGAAGGCGATCGAGGAGGTGTTCGACGTGACCGCGGCCGCCCCCATGGCCGTGGCCGCCGCCCCGGCGGCGGGCGCCGGCGGGGAGGCGGAGGAGGAGCAGGAGAAGGACACCTTCACCGTGAAGCTCACGAGCTTCGGCGACAAGAAGATCCAGGTCATCAAGGCGGTTCGGGCGCTGCTCGGCCTCGGGCTCAAGGAGGCGAAGGAGTTCGTGGACAAGACCGCCCACGAGCCGCAGGTGATGAAGGAGGCCGCCTCGAAGGAGGAGGCCGAGAAGATGAAGGCCGA
>JAOZQC010000397.1 GCA_029932425.1 Planctomycetota bacterium
CGCGCGCCCGCGTCAGGGGATGCGGAGCACGTCTCCCGGCCGGATGAGGAAGGGGTCCCGGAGACCATTGGCGGCGGCGATCTCGGGCCACCGCCGGGAGGTCCCGTACACCTTCCGGGCGATGTCGCTCAGGCAGTCGCCCTCGGCCACGCGCCAGGTGCGGGCGGGCCGCGGCGGACGCCGGGACGCGGAGGGGGGAGCAGGACGCCGGGGGGGCCTCCCGGGCGGGGGCCGGACGCCGGCGGGGGGGAGACCCGGGCGGGGAGACGCGGGGCGCCCGCCGCCCAGGGAGAGACGCAGCATCCCCGCCGCGGGCGGGGGGGCGGCGGCGGGGGGCCGGAGGGAGTCCTTCCACCCGCGGTCCCAGACCAGGGCGCTGGTGACCGCGAGGAGCAGGACGGCGGCGAGGCCGATTCTGGCGCCCGGGCTGTTCATCCACCTTCCATGTACCCCGAGATCATGGGGAATGCCAGAGAAACCACCCTGTCCCTGGGGGGTCTTCTCCCGCCCCGGACCCTCCGGCCGGTCCTTCCCCTCCCCGGTTCCGGGATCAGACCCGGGCGCGGGAGCTGCGGAGAACGATGTTCAGCGCCCGGTCCGGCTCGGGGATGAGGAGCCAGCGCACGAGGTCCACCAGGAAGTAGGCCGGGTAGGCGATCGTGGCCGCGATGGTGAGGTAGTGGAACCAGCCCGTGGGCGCGAAGAGCTGGATGACGAATCCCACGAGGGTGACGGTGACGAGCACCCAGAAGATCCCGCTCCGGCCGCGCAGGTAGTGCCACGGGAGGAAGAGCAGCATGGGGCTCGCGATGAAGATCGACGAGTAGGTTCCCGTGATCACCCCCACCATGAGCACGAAGGAGAAGCCCTCGAGTACGGAGGAGGCCGCGCCGTAGTTGACGATGAAGAGGACCAGGACCACGAGGAACGTGGTGACCGAGGTCCGGAGGGTGCGGCTCATCGTCTGGTTGACGGAGAGGTCGATGACCTCCGAGAGGTTCCTCCGGCCGTGGCGCAGGTTCTCGCGGATCCGGTCGAACACCACGATGGTGTCGTTCATGGAGTACCCGATGAGGGTGAGGATCGCCGCGATGTTGGGCAGGTTGATCTTCACGTTCACCAGCCCGAGCCAGCCGAAGAGGGTGATGGCGCCGAGCGTGATGAGCACGTCGTGGAGCAGCGCGATCACGGCCGCGAAGCCGAAGGACGCGCCGTGGAATCGGAAGTAGATGTAGATGATCTGGAAGACGAGCGAGATGAGCACGGCCTCGATGGCGTCATCCCGGTGCTGCTGGGCGGTGTGAGGGTCGACGAACCGCTTCATGGGAAACGGCTCGCTGAGCTTCACGTCCGCGGCCCGCACCGCGCGGTCGAGATCCTCGCGGAACTTCTCCTCCCCGCGGTCGAGGCGCACCTTGATCACGGCCGTCTTCCCCTCGAGGGAGAGGATCCGGGGATCGCTCACCGACTCGATGGAGGCGAGCATCTTCTGAAGCACGTCCCGGCCGACCTCTTCCTCGAAGGAGAGGCGCAGCTCCTGCTCGGTGCCGGGCGGAGGGTCCTGTCCCCCCGTGAGGGGAACGACCCCCTCGGGGGACAGCTCGTCCTTGAACTCCCCGGCCAGGAAGGCGAGGACCTCCGCGCGCTTCCGCTCCGTGTTCGCTCCCGCCACCGTGACCTGGAAGGCGTCGCTCTCCGTGGAGAGGTCGAGCGCGGCGGCGGTGGGGCGGTCCGACTTGATGGTGATGACGGTGGCGTCCGGGTAGGTGCGCATGATGCGGCGCTTCACGTCGGAGATCGACGCCTTGTCCTTGAAGGAGAGGACCACCCGCTGGCCTCCCAGGAACTCGATGTCGAACTTGTCCTCCTGGTCCACCGCGTCGAACGCCACCACGCCCGCGATCACCAGCACCAGGGAGAGGAGGATCATGGGAAGCCGGATCCGCATGTACTTGAGGTGCGGCGTGAGCATGAGCCGCGGCATCCTCATCTCCTTGAGGAGGCCGTGATCGATCATCCAGCCGAAGATGGCCTTGGTGACGTAGAGGGCCGTGAACATCGAGGCCAGGATCCCGAACACCAGGGTGATCGCGAAACCCCGGACCTGTCCGGAGGTGATGGCGTACAGGACGAAGGCCGCGAAGAGGGTGGTGACGTTGGCGTCGACGATGGTGATGAACGCCCGGTCGTAGCCGGCCTTCACCGCCGAGATGAGGCTCTTGCCGAGCTGCCGTTCCTCGCGGATGCGCTCGAAGACGAGGATGTTCGCGTCCACCGCCATGCCCACGGTGAGGATCACCCCCGCGATGCCCGGGAGCGAGAGCTGGGCCTGGAAGAAGGCGAGGGCGCCCATGATGATCACGAGGTTCATGAGCAGGGCGAAGACGGCGACCAGCCCGGGGAAGAGGTAGGCCAGGAGCATGAAGCCCACCACCGCCGCGAAGCCGATCCCCGTGGCGAGAAGCCCCCGGCGGATCGACGCCTCCCCCAGCGAGGGCCCGATGGCGAACTCGCTCTGCAGCGTGATCTCCACCTCGAGGCTTCCGGACCGCAGGATGGTGACCAGGTCCTGGGCCTCCTGCTTCGTGAACCCCTTCCAGCCCCCCCCGGTGATCCGGCTCGTCCCGGTGAGCGCGGACTGGATGATGGGGGCGGATTCCATCTTCCCGTCGAGGATGATGGCCATCCGGCGCTTCAGGTTCCGCTTCGTGAAGTCGCCGAAGTTCGCCCGGCGCTCGTCCCGCATGGCGAAGGCCACCTCCCACCCGGGCCCCGTGTTGCTGGGGTGGATGAAGAGCTCCCCGGGGTCGAGGTCCTTGCCCCCGAAGACGTCGCTCCGCAGCTTCCGGCGGAGCTCCTCCCGGGCCTTCTCGAGCTGGCGGTTGACCTCCGCCTCCTTGGCGGGATCGCCCTTCACCTCCTCGAGGAGCCGGGTGAGCCGCTCCACCTCGGCCTCGGCGTCGGCCTCCGGGATCTCCACGAGCCGGTCCCGGATCGGATTCCCCTCGGAATCGACGGTGGGGGTCATGAGGGGGACCCAGCGGTATCCCCGCCGCGGGCCCGGGTAGGACTTGCCCATCTCGCGGCGGCGCTTTCGCTCGGTGGTCTCCACCCCCGGGCTTCCCAGGCGCACCTCTTCGCCGGGAGGCATGGCGATGATGCGGAACTCCAGGTTCCCGAGGCGGGTGAGGATCTTCTTGATCCGCTCCACCTCCCGGCTCTCCTTCCCCGGGAACTGGACCTCGAACTGGTCCGGCGGCAGGGCGTCCACCTTCACGTCCTTCAGCCCGAGGTTGTTCACCCGTTCCTCGATGATGCTCACCGTGTTCAGGAGGGCGTCCTCGCGGGCGCGGGGCGGGAGCTGGGAGAGGTTCAGGCTGTAGGTGAGGGACGCACCTCCCCGGAGGTCGAGACCGCGGCTGACCCCGTCCGTCTTCCAGAACCAGGCGGCGAGGAAGCCGGCCAGGCAGATGACGAGGAAACGCAAGGGGTAGTTGAGCTTCATGAGCGCACCATCACGGGGAGCGGGGGAGGACCGGCGGGCGGAGAGGGCCGGCCCTAGCGATCCTTCTCCTCCTTGCCGGTGAGGACCGCGGCGATGCCGTTCCGGGCCACGCGGACCTTCACGTCGCGGGAATCGTCCACCCGGAGGACCACCTCGTCTGCCTTCACGTTGGTCACGATGCCGATCAAGCCGCCGTTGGTGACGACCTTGTCGTTCTTCTTGATGGCGGCCAGCATCTGCCGCCTCGCCGCCTCCTGCTTCCTCTGGGGACGGATGAAGAGGAGGTACATGATGAGGAAGATCGCGGCGAACGGGACGAGGAGGCCGAGTGCGCCTCCGGTGGC
>JAOZQC010000398.1 GCA_029932425.1 Planctomycetota bacterium
CCCCGGCGGGGGAGGATCTGCCTCCCCCGGCAAAGAAAGACAGCACGGGCGTGCCCGTCGCAGTTGGGCTGCGGGCGTGCCCGCGCTGTGACCTTCACGGCGCCCGGTCCCGGGATCCGGCGCGGGGTCTCTTTTCCACGAAGAGGTCCAGGGCGCGCTTGATGGCGTCGGCGGGGCCCACGAAGACCACGTGGTCGCCTTCCCGGATCTCCGTCCCTCCCCGGGGCACCACGAACTTCTGCCCCCGGATCACCGCCGCCACCACGCATTCCTTCGGGATGGCGATGTCCTTGATGGCCCGGCCCGCCACCCTGGCCCCCTCGGGCACGATGGTGCCCACCAGGCTCGCCACCCCGGTGCCGATCTCCGTGAGCTCGCTCACCCCGGGGCGGTCCAGGTAGTTCTCCACCTGCGCGGCGGTGGCCCACGGAGAGCTGATGGCCACCACCCCGCTCTCCTCGAGAAGGGTGACGTAGTCGGGATCCTCGAGGATCGCGATGACGTGCTCGATGCCCAGGCGCCGGGCCTGCAGCGCGATGATGACGTTGCGGCCGTCGTCGTCGGAGGCGGCGATCGCCACGTCCACGTTGTCGAGCCCCACCTGCTCGAGCAGCTCCTTCTTCGTGCCGTCCCCCTGGAAGATGGGCACGTGGTAGCGCTGCTCCAGCTCCCGGCAGACCTGCTCGTCCTGCTCGATGAAGGTGATCTTGTGCTCTGCGGACCGGAACACGAGCCGGAACTCGTCCCGGGCCAGGAGCCGGTTGGCGATGTTCCGGCCCTTCTTCCCGCCGCCCACGATGAGTACGCGCATCTTCGGTCTCCTTCTCGCCCTCGCCCTGAGCCAGAGGATCCGCAGGCCCCGGGGTATGGCGTCGAGTTCGTCACGATGGCTCTTCTTCGCGAAGTAGATCGCCCCGCCGGCGAGAGTGAGCGCCCCCCCGAGCAGGAAGCTGCGCGCCTCCAGGGCGGGCACGAACGCCCAGCAGGACAGGGTCCCCACGATGGGGACCAGGGGATAGAGGGCGACCCGGAAGGGCCGCCGGAGGTTCGGCATGCGGGTGTGCAGGGCGATCACCGCCCAGTTCACGATGCCAAGGCCCATGAGGTATCCGAAGTCGCTCATGGAGGCCACGAAGCGGATGATGCCCGAGGAGCCGAACACCACCACCACGAGCGAGCCGATGCCCAGGGCGATGTGCGGCGTCCGGAAGCGGGGGTGCAGGCGGGCCAGGGGGGCGGGGAAGTGACCGTCCCGCCCGAGCGCGTAGAGCACCCTGGCGCTGGCCCCAAGGGTGACGGAGAAGGCCGACAGGCTTGCCATCACCGTGGCCAGGATCCCCGCCCAGCGCCCCCAGGGGCCGAGGAGGCGGTCCCCCACGAAGATGAAGGGGACGTGGGTCCGCGCCAGCTCCCGGTAGGGCGTCGATCCCATCATCACCCAGACCACGAAGACGTAGATGAGGGTTCCCGCGAGGAGGGTGATGAGGATGGCCCGCGGGATCGTCTTCCCCGGGTCGACGATCTCCTCCGCGGCTACCGTGATGAGCTCGAAGCCCACGTAGGAGATGTAGATCAGGGCCATGGCGGGGAAGAAGGGGGCCAGGCCCATGGGGGCCAGGGGCCGGAGGTTCGGCGCCTTCACGTGGAAGGCCCCGAGGGCGGCCACCCCCACGAGCACGGCCAGCTCCACGAGGTTCATCACGGTGATGATCCGGAGGGCCTCGGACATGCCCCGCAGGTTCACGGCCGCGAAGACCACCGTGACGGCCACCACCAGGAGCGCGATGTCGGCGCCCGGCCAGAAGTAGGCCCGGACCGTGACGGCGAAGATCACCGCGTACATCGCGCAGGCCAGGGTGTTGCCGATCCAGAAGAACCAGCCCGTGAAGAACGCCACCGGGCGGGGCAGGGTGCGGCTCGTGAACGAGTACCCGCCGCCCGCGAGGGGGATCGCCGCCCCCAGCTCGCTGTAGTTCAGGGCGGTAAAGGCGGTGAGGAGGCCCATGGCCAGGTAGACGAGGATCCCCAGGGGACCCACCATCCCCGCCAGCTCCGAGGGCAGGGCGAAGATGCCGGGTCCCATCATGGCCCCGATCCCGATCATCACGGCCATGAAGAGCCCGATGTTGCGCCGGAACTCGACCCTCTGCCCGTTGCCCGCGGCCATGCGCGCCCGTCTCCCTCGGTCGAGGGATTGTCGCATCCCCGCCGCCCGCACCGGGGAAGAAAGGCGGGCCGGGCCCCCCGGGCGACCGGTTTCCGGCGGGAGTGCACCGGGGGGCGGCGGTGGGCTACAATGGGGCGCGGTCGACGGGAGGAGGCGCCGTGGCGGGAGACACCTTCGGAGCGGTTTTCCGGGTCACCACCTACGGAGAGTCCCACGGCGCGGCGGTGGGGGCCGTGGTGGAAGGGTGCCCGGCCGGAACGCCGATCTCCCTCGAGAGGATCCAGGAGGAGCTGGACCGGCGCCGCCCCGGAACCAGCGACCTCACCTCCCCCCGGCGGGAGCCCGACCGGCTGGAGGTCCTGGAGGGGATCGAGAACGGGCGCGCCACCGGCGGGAAGATCCGCCTCGAGGTCCGCAACGTGGACGCCCGGCCCGCGGACTACGACCGGATCCGCCACACCCCCCGGCCCGGCCATGCCGATCTCACCTACCACCAGAAGTACGGCCGGATTCCCTCGGGCGGCGGCCGGGCTTCCGGGCGGGAGACGGTGGGCCGCGTGCTGGCGGGGGCGATCGCCCGCCAGATGCTCGCCGCGGAGGGGATCGAGATCCGGGCGAGGATCGTGGAGGTCGGGGGCCGACCCGACGGGTTCGAGGAGACGATCCGGGCGGCGCGGGACGCCGGGGACTCGGTGGGGGGGATCGTGGAGATCACGGCCCGCGGAGTACCGCCCGGGCTCGGGGAGCCGGTCTTCGACAAGCTCGACGCGGATCTGGCCAAGGCCCTCATGAGCATCGGGGCCGTGAAGGGGGTGGAGATCGGAGCGGGGTTCCGGGCGGCGAGGATGCGGGGCTCGGAGCACAACGACCCCATCGTCCTCGAGGACGGGAAGCTCCGCACGGGTTCCAACCACGCCGGGGGCATCCTGGGGGGGATCAGCAACGGCATGCCCGTCGTGTGCCGGATCGCGGTGAAGCCCACGAGCTCCATCGGCAAGGAGCAGGACACCGTGGATCTCGAGACCATGCGGCCCGTGAAGCTCGAGGTGCGGGGCCGCCACGATCCCTGCATCTGCCCGCGGATCCTGCCCGTGGCGGAGAGCATGGCGGCACTCGTCCTCGTGGATCACCTGCTCCGGGCGCGGGAACGGGATCCGGACGCCGGCGCCTCCCCCGCTCCGGGAGAACCCTCCCCGTGATTCGCGGCAGGACGGAATACCGGCTGCTGGAGCACACGGCGGACCTGGGCTTCCTGGTCCGGGCCGACACGGTGGAGGAGCTCTTCGAGAGGGCGGCGGCGGCGTTGTTCGACGTGATGTGGGATCTGGACGCCGTGCGGGCCGGTCCCGTGGAGCGGGAGATCTCGGTGACGGCGCCGGACCGCGAGGCCCTCCTCGTCGCCTGGCTCGGCGAGCTCCTGAGCCTCGCCATGGCGGAGGGATGGGTCTTCGGGGCCTTCCAGGTGGACCGCCTGGCCCCGGAGAGCCTCTCGGGCCGGGCGTGGGGGGAGGCCGCGGACCCCGCGCGCCACCGGTTCCGCACGGAGGTGAAGGGGGTAACCTACCATCGGCTCCTCGTGAGCGAGGACCGGGACGGCTGGTCCGCGCGCGTGTTCCTGGACATCTGAACGGGAGGTGCGCCGTGGAGATCCGACTCGAGAGGATGGACG
>JAOZQC010000399.1:0-2067 GCA_029932425.1 Planctomycetota bacterium
AACAACGCCAGCAGCGTGAAGTACAGCCCGATGATGATGGCCTGGAACGGCGTCAAGGTGTTCTCCCTCCGGGAACGCCCCGGATCCAAACCCGAAGTGTACCCCGTTTCGACCGCGCGGGGGCACGGTTTCGGGAGGCGTCCGCGAAGGGCGGCCGCCCGGCCGCCGGCCCCGCGCCCGGCCTCTCTGTCCGCCCGCGGCGTCCCGCGGGTACAATCCCGCCGATGGGCGTTTCCCACCCCGACCCGGCCCGGCGCGCGGAGGAGCTCCGGAAGCTGATCCGGTACCACGACCACCGGTACTACGTCCTCGACGACCCCGTGATCTCGGACGGGGAGTACGACGCCCTCTTCCGCGAGCTGGTCGCCCTGGAGGAAGCCCACCCGGAGCTCCGGACCCCCGATTCTCCCACGCAGAAGGTGGGCGCCGCTCCCGTCTCGGAGTTCGCCCCCGTGATCCGGCAGGTCCCCATGCTCTCGCTGGACAACGTGACGAGCGAGGCGGAGCTCGCGGACTGGGAGGTCCGGATGCGGAATCACCTCGACGACGAGGAGGTCCGATTCACGTACGTGGTGGAGCCCAAGCTCGACGGGGTGGCGGTGGAGGCCGTCTACGAGCACGGAGTGTACGTGCTGGGGGCCACCCGGGGGGACGGGGTCCGGGGGGAGGACATCACCGAGCAGCTCCGCACGGTCCGCTCCCTCCCGCTCCGGCTCCTCACGGACGAGATCCCCGCTCCCGCGCGGCTGGAGGCCCGCGGCGAGGCCTACATGGAGAGGAGGAAGTTCGAGATCCTGAACCGCCGGCTCGCGGAGGCCGGGGAAACCCCCTACGCCAATCCCCGGAACCTGACCGCGGGGTCCCTGAAGCAGAAGGACCCCCGGATCACCGCCCGCCGCCCCCTCGAGGTGACCTTCTACGCGGTGGGGGAGGCGGAAGGCCTCGATGTCGCGAGCCACTGGGAGCTCCTGGCGCGGCTCCGGAGCCTCGGCCTCCGGACCTCCGACCGGGCCCGGCGGTGCGCCTCGCTCGGGGAGGCGATCGCGGAGATCCGCAGCCTCGAGGCCCGGCGCGACGAGCTCCCCTACGAGATCGATGGTGCGGTGGTGAAGGTGGACGACCGGGGGCTGCAGGACCGGCTCGGGGTCCGGGCCCGCTCCCCGCGCTGGGCGGTGGCCTACAAGTTCGCCGCCCGCCAGGCCACCACCGTGGTCCGGAACATCCTCGTCTCCGTGGGAAGGACGGGGGCGCTCACCCCGGTGGCGGAGCTCGAGCCGGTGCCCATCGGGGGGGTCACGGTGTCCCGGGCCACCCTGCACAACCGGGACGAGATCGCGCGGCTCGGGGTGCGCATCGGGGACACCGTCCTCGTGGAGCGGGCGGGGGACGTGATCCCGAAGGTGGTGAAGGTGATCGAGGAGAGGCGGACGGGGGCGGAGCGGGAGTTCACGTGGCCCGAGAGCTGCCCGGAGTGCGGCAGCCCCGTCCGGGAGGATCCCGAGGAAGTGGCGGTCTACTGCCCCAACATCGCCTGCCCCGCCCAGCGGAAGGCGCGGATCCTCCATTTCGGTTCGCGCCGCGCCCTGCACATCGACGGGCTGGGGGAGAAGCTCGTGGACCAGCTCGTGGACCGGGGCCTCGTGGGGGACGTGGCGGATCTCTACCGGCTGGACCTGAACACCCTGGCCGACCTGCCCCGCATGGCGGAGAAGTCCGCCCGGAATCTCCTCCGGTCCCTCGAGGCCTCGAAGCATCCTCCCCTCTCCCGGCTCCTCTTCGCGCTGGGCCCGCGACACGTGGGGGAAGCCACGGCCCGGGCGCTGGCCCGGTCCTTCCGGACCCTGGATGCGATCCTCGCGGCCGGCGAGGAGCGGCTCACCGAGGTGCCCGACGTGGGCCCCGTGGTGGCGCGGGCGCTCCGCGATTTCCTGGACGCCCCCGGAAACCGCGAGGTCCTCCGGCGGCTCCGCGAGGCGGGGGTCGAGCCCCGACCGGAGGCCGGGCCGCCACCGGAGGCCGAGGCGGGAGCGACCGCCCCCTCGCCCCTCGCGGGGAAGACGGTGGTCC
>JAOZQC010000399.1:2077-3824 GCA_029932425.1 Planctomycetota bacterium
GTGGTCCTCACGGGGAAGCTCGCGAAGCTCACCCGCGAGGAGGCGGAGGAGCTGGTCCGGGAACGGGGGGGACGCCCGGCCGCCTCCGTGTCGCGGCGGACCGATCTGGTGGTGGCCGGGCCCGGGGCGGGATCGAAGCGCCGAAAGGCCGAGGAGCTCGGGGTGAAGGTGATCGACGAGGAGGAGTTCCTCCGGATGGCGGGACGATGACGACCGGGGACCACGTGCTCCGCCTGCTCATCGTGCGCCACGGGGAGACGGACCTGAACCGGACCCACCGCATGCAGGGGCGGACGGACGAGCCCCTGAACGCGGAGGGGCGCCGCCAGCTCGCCCGGACCGCGGAGCGCCTCTCCCGGGAACCCGTGGACCTGCTCGTGACCAGCGACTTCCGCCGGGCCGTCCAGTCGGCGGAGATCATCGGGGAGCGGCTCGGGCTGGTACCCCAGCGGGACCCCCGGCTGAGGGAGCAGGACCTCGGGGAGTGGGAGGGTCTCGACTGGTTCGAGATCCCGCGGCTCTTCTCCCCGGAGGCGGTGGGGCGGTTCATCGGCGACCTGGACTTCGCGCCCCCCGGCGGGGAGACGAAGCGCTCCGTGCGCGAGCGCATGCGGAGCTTCCTCGCCGGCCTCCGGGAGCGGCCCCGGACGGGGACGGTGGTGGCGGTGACCCACGGGGGCCCGATCATGGTCCTCCTCTACGACGTCCTGGGGATCCCGTTCGGGCCGCGGAACCTCTTCTACGCCCGGAACGGCGGCCTGACGGAGCTCGCCCGGGCCCCGGACGAGGAGCACTTCCGGCTCGTGACCTTCGACGAGACGTTCTTCCTCCGGGAGAGTCCGCCTCCGGATTGAAACATCCGTGACAGGCGCGGCTTTTTCACTTTTCCGGAACATCTACGCCTACTTCGCGCCGTTCCAGATCTGGCCGAGGGCCCGGCGCGCCTCGGGGTGGCCGGGGCACGCCTTCACGATCCTCCGGACCAACATCCGGCGTTCGCGGGGGAGGCGGCGCTCCCGGCACCAGCGGGCGAGATCGAGGAGACCGTCCAGGTCCCCGGGGTCGAGCTTCGCCAGCCGGCGCGCGTACTCCTCCCTCCGGGTCAACCCCTTCTCGATGCGGGCGATCCGCGACTTGTCGAAGCTGAGGATCCCCACCGAGGTCTTGAACCGGACCACCCGGCCGTCGTCGGAGACGACCTTCCCCTCGTAGCTCTTTCCGTTCTTCAGGTAGAGCGTGTCCCCCAGGACGGAGCCGGAGAGCGCGAGGAGGAGAAGGCAGGCGGGGAAAAACCCTCGGAGGGACATGGAAGGATTGTACCAAACGCCCTCCTCCCGGCGTTCGGGAGGAGGGGCGTGGTATGATTCGGGGCCGGAGGCGAACCATGGCGCGAACGAGTACGGTGGGATCTCCGGAAGGGGGGGAGGGGCGCGGGGGAAGGGGGAGAATCGCCTGGCCGGTCCTCCTCTTCCTGCTCGCGGGGTGGCTCGCCCGCCCCGCCGCCCCCGACGAGATCCTCCTGAAGAACGGGGGCCGCCTGGAGGGAACCCTGAAGGACCTGGGCGATTCGTGGCTCGTGACCCATCGCTTCGGGTCCGTCACCGTGAAGAAGAGCGACGTGGTCGCCGTCCGGAAGAAGCCCACCCTCGAGCAGCGCTACCAGGCGCGGCGGAAGGCGATCGACCCGAAGGACCCCGCCGCGCTCGTGGCCCTGGGCCAGTGGTGCCGCGAGCAGGGGTGGGAGAGG
>JAOZQC010000400.1 GCA_029932425.1 Planctomycetota bacterium
ACCGGATCCGGTGGAAGGGGATCCAGTAGTACTACCCTTTCACCACCGCCTCGAGCACGGGGCCGAGCCGCGGGTCGGCGTCGGCGATCCACTCGAAGGGCTCCCCGTTCACGGTCCCCGAGGTGGCGGGAGCGGCCTCGAAGGCCCGGTCCCGGACCTCACGGGCCCGCTTGTGGCTGCCCTCCGCGTCCCCGCGGAGCGCCTCCATGAGCAGGGCCAGCCACTCCTCCGGGTCGCCGAAGACGAGCGGGGCGCGCCGGCCGGCGAACACCCTCGACCGGAGCACCTCGCACTGGAGGGCCTCCCGGTAGGTCTGGACCATGGCCAGGGTGGAGGGGTCCATCTCCCCCGCCACGTTGAGCTGCGTCAGCGCGCGGTCCCACTCTCCCAGGACGCAGAGGAGCTGGAAGAGGAAGACGCGGAGCTTCGGATCCGAGGGGTTCTTCCGGACCGCCGCGGTGAGCTCCGAAAGCGCCCCGTTGACGTTCCCTTCCTTCAGGTGCTCTTCGGCGGTCATGACGCCCCCTCGCGACGGTGCGGACAAAGGGAGCCGGATCCCGGGGCGCGGACGCCCCGGAGATCCGGCGGATGGCTTCCGGGACGACTAGGCCCAGGGCACGTTCTCTTCGATGTTCCAGCCCACCGGGATGGTGGCGCCGGCCGCCCCCGAGGCCTCCTGCATCGTGTACTCGAGCTTGAACTTCGCGAAGTTCAGCGTCACGTTCTCCGTCAGGCGCTCCTCGCCGCCGGTCCCGCCCTCCGAGACGGAGGAGACGATGAGGTCGGCCATGGTGAGCTTCAGGTACTCCACCGGCTGGTCGCCGGCCTTCCGCACCGTGAGCTTCGCCTCCGGGAAGTGCTTGCCGCTGCAGCAGAACTGGATGAGCGGCGGGGTGGCCTTGTCCACGTACTTCGTGAAGGAAAGGTCCTGCACGCTCACCTTCCCCGTCCCGCCGCCTCCGCCGACGTGGGAGTAGCCGGCCTGGGTCATGCCCCAGCTCCAGGCCAGGACGTCGATCTCCTCCTTGTGGGCGGCGTCCTTCGACTCCCCCTTCACGTCGCCGATCTTGATGAACACGTCAAAGGCCATGGGTCGATCTCCTTTCTGACCTCATCTGACATTACCGCCCCCGTTGCCGGGCGCGCACCAACCTGTCCTCCTCCGCTACCCCCTTTCGGCCTGCCCGCGGAGATCGACAGAAACCTGATCTTTCGTCTTGTTTCGTCTTGGACTTCCGGGTTCCGTGTGTCCTTGCCGGGTTCCGTGTCTTTGCCGGGTTCCGTGTCTTTGTCGGGTTCCGTGTCTTTGTCGGGTTCCGTGTCTTTGTCGGGTTCTCCCGTCTCTTCCGGCTTTTTCGCTTCTTCCGGGTTTTCTCTTCCGGGTTTTCTCTTCCAGGTTTTCTCTTCCAGGTTTTCTCTTCCGGGTTTTCTCTTCCGGGTTCTCTCTTCCGGGTTCTCTCCCGGACCCCGTCTACCCGCCCTTCTCGGAGGGCAGCTTCGAGACCAGCCGGAGGGAGACGGTGAGCCCCTCGAGCTGGTAGTGAGGCCGGAGGTAGAACTTGGAGGTGTAGTACCCCGGGTTCCCCTCGACCTCCTCCACCACCACCTGGGCCGCCGCCAGTGGCTTCTGGGCCTTGACGGCCTCCGTGGAGTGGTCCGGGTCGCCGTCCACGTACTGCATGATCCACTGCTGCAGCCACCGCTCCATGTCGGACCGGCTCTTGAAGGATCCGATCTTGTCGCGGACGATGCACTTCAGGTAGTGCGCGAAGCGGCAGCTCGCGAACAGGTACGGCAACCTCGCCGCCAGGTTCGCGTTCGCCGTCGCGTCCGGATCGTCGTACTCCGCCGGCTTGTGCAGGGACTGGGCTCCGATGAAGGCGGCGAAGTCGGAGTTCTTCTTGTGGATCAGGGGCATGAAGCCGTTCTTGGCCAGCTCCGCCTCCCGCCGGTCGCTGATGGCGATCTCGGTGGGGCACTTCATGTCCACGCCCCCGTCGTCCGTGGGGAAGGTGTGCGTGGGAAGCCCCTGGACGTCCCCGCCGGACTCGATGCCTCGGATCCGCGAGCACCAGCCCCAGAGCTTGAAGGACCGGTTGATGTTCGTGGCCATGGCGTAGGCGGCGTTGGCCCAGCAGTACTTGTTGTGGTCCGCCCCCTCCACGTCCTCCTCGAAGTCGAACTCCTCGATGGGCTCCGTCTTCGCCCCGTAGGGGGTGCGGGCCAGGTACCGCGGCATGGCCAGGCCGATGTACCGGGCGTCGTCCGACTCCCGGAGAGAACGCCAGGCGGCGTACTCCGGAGTCTGGAAGATCTTGGTGAGGTCCCGGGGGTTCGACAGCTCCTGCCAGGTCTCCATGTTCATGAGCGAGGGGTTGGCGCCCGCGATGAACGGAGCGTGGCAGGCGGCCGCGATCTTGGCGAGCTCGCCGAGGAGCTCCACGTCCGGAGGGCTGTGGTCGAAGTAGTAGTCGCCCACCAGGCAGCCGTAAGGCTCGCCGCCGAACTGGCCGTACTCCTCCTCGTAGAGCCGCTTGAAGATGGGGCTCTGGTCCCAGGCGGTGCCCTTGAACTTCTTCAGGGTCTTGTGCAGATCCTTCTTCGAGATGTTCATGACCTTGATCTTGAGCATCTCGTCCGTCTCGGTGTTGTTCACCAGGTAGTGCAGCCCCCGCCAGGCTCCCTCGAGCTGCTGGAAGTCGGGGTGATGCAGGATCTGGTTGATCTGCTCGCTGAGCTTCTGGTCGATCTCCGCGATGATCGACTCGATCGTCCGGATCGCGTCGTCGGAGACGACCGCGGTGTCCTTCAGGACCTGCTCCGCGAGCGTCTGGACCGCGCTCTCCACGGCCTCCCGGGCGCGGTCGGACTTCGGCTTGAACTCCTGCTGCAGGAGTGCGGTGAACTCGCTGGCCTCCAGGGCCTCTCCCTGGGGCTGGGCCTGGGCGTCGGATTGCGATTCTGACATGGTCTCACTCCTCGGCGGGGCTCTCGCCCTCGCCTTCCTGCGGCTTCGGAGCGGAGGCGAGCGACTGGAGCAGGGCCGGGTCGTTGATGGCCTTGGCGATGAGCTCCTCCGCGCCCGACTTGCCGTCCATGTAGGTCAGGAGGTTGGCGAGCTGCGTCCTCGCCTCCAGGAGCTGGTTCAGCGCTCCCACCTTCCGGGCGATCGCGGCGGGGGAGAAGTCGTCCATGCTCTCGAACGTGATGTCGATGGGCAGGTTCCCTTCCCCGGTGAGGGTGTTCGGGACCTGGAACGCGACCCGCGGCTTCATCGACTTCATGCGGTCGTCGAAGTTGTCCACGTCGATCTCGAGGAACTTCCGTTCCGCGACGGGAGCCAGCGGTTCCGCGGGCTTCCCCGACAGGTCGGCCATCACCCCCATGACGAACGGCAACTGGATCTTCTTCTCCGCTCCGTACAGCTCGACGTCGTACTCGATCTGTACGCGCGGGGCCCGGTTCCGGGCGATGAACTTCTGACTGCTCTGACTCGGCACGAAGGGCCTCCTCTCGTCTGTCCGGGCGTCCGGGGCGTGTCCTGACCGCCTCCGGTCCGTCCCCGGACCTCGGGTGCCTGGCTACGGTTGATCCGTGATACCCAGCGGTCTCTGGAGCTGGGCCAGCGTCTCCGGCCCCAGCTCCTGCATGATTTCCACGAAACTCATCGGGACCAGCTTCTTCGCCCGGCGGATGAGCAGCGGGATCGGGCTCGAGGGCTCGTGCCGCTCGAAGTACTCGATGACGCGGTCGAGGACCTTCATCACGTCGTCCCGCGAGCGGATCTCGCCCGGGACCGCGGCCGCCGCGACCCCCGCCGCGC
>JAOZQC010000401.1 GCA_029932425.1 Planctomycetota bacterium
GCCGTCACCAGGGCCCCGTCTCCGATCTCGAGGTCGCCCGGCTCCCTGACCCAGCCCGAGCAGGAGAAGGTGTACGGAGGATCCCGCGGCCCTACGCCTGTCTTCTCATCGAGGCACCGTCAGTCCCCGAGGACGCCCTTGACCTTCCTCGGTAGCTTGAGACTCCATTTCCACGCGATCTGTACCGGCGTGGACACGTGGAGGACGTAGACCCCGGTGCCCGCGTGGAGGACCGTGGGCAGGATCGTCACCTTCCCGTTCTTCGCCTTCGTCTTCAGGGGAACGGGACCTCCGGGGCCGCTCAGGGTCACGTGTTCCGCCAGGAGCCCGTCGCCCTTGAGACTCGCCTTCAGGGTGGAACCCTCGGCGGCGTTGATCGGGATGTCGCGCGTGGATGTCCCCTTCCCCTTCTTGGAGGTCCGGGCCTGCTTCACCTTGATCGAGACCGAGACGGCCCCTTCGTCCGCTTCGCTGTCTCGATGCCGGCGGACGATCACCAGGTACCGGCCGGTCTCCGGCGCCGTGAAGCGGCTGATCATCGGCTTCTTCGCATCGGCGGGGTAGCGTCCGGTGTGGAGCACGTCACCCCCCGGGCCGACCAGGTCGAGAGCCAGGAGGAGCACCTTGCCCTTCTCCGATGCCTTGGCCTTCGGCTTCACCGTCAGCATGTCCCCCTTCACCAGACCCACGGCGAAGGCGTCCACGTCCGCCGCCGGCGCCAGGGTCCCCGAGAGCTTGCCTCCCCCTCCGACCTCCGGCAGGTCGCTCTCGACCAGGTAGCAGGAGGCTTCCGCCGTCGCGGATTCGTTTCCGACGCGGTCCCGGAGCACGATCGTGGCCGTGAGAAGGCCTTCCATCTCCGGCCGATCCACCGCCGTCAGGTAGCCGCCGACGAGCGAGTACCACCCCGACCATGTCTTTCCTCCGTCGAAGCTGGCCTTGAACCCCTCCACCCCGGAGCCACCCGGAGCCTCGAAGCCGTACACCTCGAACACGAGATCCTCCCCCGGGAGCACGTACGGCCGGCCCGCGTTGATCCGGAAAGACATGCACGCGGGGGGCGTTTCGTCCAGGACGATGGAATCCCTGGCCGCCGGGGAGACGTTTCCGGCCCGGTCCCGGACCTGTGCCTCCAGCATCTTCGTCCCGTCGCCGGAGAGCATCGTGAAGGTGTGGGTGCGCTCGTACGGGATCCAGTCCTCCCAGTTGGGGATACCTACCCGGCGGAATCGCATGTCGTAGACCCCGGAGAGGGCGTCACTGGCGTCCACCGTGAGGGTGACCAGCTTGCTCCCGGTGTAGTCTTCCCCGTCTTCGATCAGGAGGGAGACCTTTGGGGGAGTCTGGTCGACACCGATGCTGTCCGCGGCCGTCTCCGAGACGTTCCCCGCGGCGTCGCGGTACTGGGCCTCCACGGTCTTCAGACCTTCCCCTTTGACCAGGGTCCACGAGCTGGTGGCCGCCGCGGCAATCCAGTCGTTCCAATCGTCCCCGGCATTGCGGAGACGCATGTGGGTCACCCCGGACTGCAGGTCCGTGAAGGTGTGCCTGAGGCCGACGAGGGGGTCCGCCGTCCAGTCCACGCCGTCCTGGATGAGCAGGCTGCCCGTGGGCGCGGTGAGGTCGAGCCAGATCGAGTCTTTGGCGGAGAATACGGTCCCGTCGGTGTTCCGGAACTCCGCCTCCACCGTCTTCAGCCCCTCGCCGCTGGTCAGGGTCCAAGGCTTCGTCGACGCCAGGTCCGTCCAATCCCCCCACTCCTCGCCGGAGTTCCGGATGCGCATCTCCTTCAGGGAGAGGTAGGAATTCCAGGTCAGCGTGAGGGTCACCGACGTGGATCTCGTGCCGTTCACGCCCGAGTTGATCGAGAGGAACACCACGTGCTCGTACTCCACGACGTACACCAGAGAATTGCTCGACCGGAGGTCGTTCCACTTGCCGGAGTTCCCGTACAACTCCGCGACATGCTCGGCGCCTCCCGAGTTGTTGGGTTCGCCGGAGTTCCAGTTCGTGTAGCTCCAGGTCTCGCCCGTGACCCACTGCCAGCCCCCGCTCGGTTCACTGGAGCCGGAGGGCTGGGAGGCCCCGATCCAGCAGTTCTGTCCGGACAGGACCGACTTCTGGATGAAGTCGTTCTCACCGCTCGAAGTGATCGTGACGAGGTGTCCCGCCATCCCGTTGTACGTCTTGTTCTTGGCATTGTCCCGGGCGGTACTCCAGGAGCAGGTGGTGGTGATGAGCTGGTAGTAGTGCCCGTTTGCGGAGTACTTCACGACGGACCCGTCCCCGAGGGCGACCCGGGAGGCTTGCGTGAGCAGGGCGACGAGAACGAGCAGGAAGGCGGCGCGCTTCATGTCCTCCTCCTCTCCCCCGGTGGCGGGCCTCGCTCCGGGGCCGCGCGCCGGGAGCTGAGAGAACCGAAATCTAGCGTCGTCGGCGTCTTGATGCAAGCCCCCCCCCGAACCTCCCGCGTCGAAGCCGGGGAGCGCCGCGGACGCAATCGGGCCTCAGGCCCCCGGCCCGGCTCCCTCCCCGCGCACCCGGGCGGGGACGCCGGCGATGAAGAGGCCGGGGCCGGGAGGGGCGTCCACCACCACGCTGCCCATGCCCACCAGGGTGCGGTCGGGGAGCCTGACGCCGGCGCCGAACCGCACGTCCGAGCCGAGGTGGCACTCGCGCCCGATCTCGATGGACCCCCGGCCCCGGCCCCGGCCCCGGCCGCCCGCCCCGTGGGTCCAGAAGCTCGACCGGATGCCGCCCACGGTGGTGCCGGGCCCGAGGGTGATGCTCCGGGTCAGGTCGAAGAAGTGCTCCGCCGTCACCAGGGCCCCGTCTCCGATCTCGAGGTCGCCCGGCTCCCTGACCCAGCTCGGCCCCTGGAACCGGTTGTCCCCCCCGATGGAGACCCCCTTTCCGATGGAGACCCGGCGGATCCCCGCGAGTCGGGTCCGGGCGCCGATGCTCGTCCCCGCCCCGATCTCGAGCTCCTCCACGGCCCGGATCCGCACCCCGCGTCCGAGGCGGACGCCGGGCCCGAAGACCGTCCGGCGGGCGTCCACCAGGACCAGGAAGGGAAGCCGCGTGGAAAAGGGCATCCGGGCGCGGAGGAGGACCCGCTGGGCGAGGATGCGGAGGAAGCGCGAGGGGAGGACGGCGGCGAGGAGGGCGCGCCGCCGCACCCGGCCCGGCCTCCGCGGGCCGGGGGTCCGGGCACCCCGGGGCGGAGGAGCGGCCTCCCCCGGAGGTGGATTCCCGCGCAGGTCCGCTTTACGTTTCGTCACGATTCGCCCACGGCCTGAGCCAGCGCGAGGTCCTTCGTGTGGGTGATGGAGACCAGGACCTGGCGGATGCCCAGGGCCCGGGCCCGGCGCCCGGCCTCCTCGTGGAGGAACACCACGGGCACCCCGTCCGAATCGCGGAGGATCTCGATGTCCCGGAACCGCACGCCCTTCGCCCACCCGGTCCCGAGGACCTTCATCACCGCCTCCTTGGCGGCGAAGCGGCCCGCCAGGAACTGGGCCGGGAGGGCGGAGGCGGCGAGAAGCTCCCGCTCCGCGGGGGTGAGGATCCTCCGGTCGAAGGCGGGCCCCAGGCGTTCCCGGGCCCCGCGGACCCGGGCGATCTCCACCGCGTCGATGCCGATGCCGCGCGCCATGGACCGGGGTTAGCCGGGAAGCGGGCTCCCCGGCAAGAAGATTCCGTGACCGCCGGGGTACAATCCGGGTTGAAAGAACACTTTACACTCGAGCCCGAGGACGCGTTGGATCCACTGCTCGCGGATGCCACCGAGGCCCAGAAGAGGGCCATCACCC
>JAOZQC010000402.1 GCA_029932425.1 Planctomycetota bacterium
GGGGACTCGGGGCCGCCGAGGTGGAGGATCCCGCGGAAGCCGCCGCCGAGCAGCTCCTCCACCGCCCGGGCCACGTCGGTCACCGCCACCGGGCTGCGGCGCTCGTCCGTGAAGAGATCCACCGTCCTCCCGGCGCGGGCCCGGGCGAGGAGGACGTCGGAGGAGGAAGGGCGGGCGCCGAGGCTCCGGCCGTAGACGAGGTTCAGGCGGACGATCACCGCGTCCGCCCCGGACTCGAGGACGCGGCGCTCGCCGGCGGCCTTGGTGCGGCCGTAGACGGAGAGGGGGGAGGGGGGCCGATTCTCGGCGTAGGGAGGATCCCGGCCGTCGAATACCTGGTCGGTGGACAGGTGGATGAGGCGGGCGCCGATCCGGGCGGCGGTCCGGGCGAGGACGGAGGGAAGTTCCGTGTTCACCCGGCGGGCGGCGGTGGGATCGGCCCGGCAGGCCTTCACGGAGGCCAGAGCGGCGGCGTTGACGACGGCATCCGGCGCAAGCCCCCGGAGGAGGCGGTCGAACCGGGCGGGGTCCGGGGGTGCGTCGACCCACCGGCAGCGGGCCTTGGGGGGCGGCGACCCCCGGCGGACGGCGGTGATCCGGGGGACGACGTGCTCGAGCCGCCGGAGGAGATGGGCGCCCACGAAGCCGGTGGCGCCCAGGAGAAGGAGATGGGGGGGCGGATCACGCATGGGAACTGGCGCGGGATCGTCTCCGCGGGGGTATCATACCGGAAAAGGCCGCGGCCGGCCTCTCCGGCGGTTCCGGCCCCGGCCGCCGGGAGGTACGTTCGGCCCTTGCTCGATCTCGTGCCGCGCTATCTCGTCGATCTGGACGCATCGACGACGCCGCAGGTCTTTACGGACACCCTCATCGTCGGCTCGGGGGTGGCCGGTCTCCGCGCCGCCCTGGAGGCGGTGCGTCACGGCGACGTCCTGCTCGTGACCAAGTCCTCCATCCGCGAGTCGAACACCGAGTACGCCCAGGGGGGAGTGGCCGCGGTCCTGTCCAAGACCGACTCCACGGACGAGCATGTGCGGGACACGCTGGAGGCGGGGGCGGGACTCTGCCACGAGGACGTGGTGCGCACGGTGGTGGAGGAGGGGCCAGCCCGGCTCCGGGAGGTGCTGGACTGGGGAGGGAACTTCGACCGGAAGGACGGCGAGGTGCTCCTGACCCGGGAGGGAGGGCACAGCCGCGCCCGGATCGCGCACGCCGGAGGGGACGCCACGGGGCACGAGATCATGAACCTGTTCATCCGCCGGGTCCGCGAGAGCGGGACCCGGATCTGGGAGAACTCGTTCCTCGTCGATCTCATCACGCGCGACGGTGAGTGCCTCGGCGCCCTGGTGCAGGCGCAGCAGGGGGAGAGGCGGATCGTGTGGGCGGGGGCGACGGTCCTCTGCTCGGGCGGCTGCGGGAGGATCTACCGGGAGTCCACGAATCCCGCGGTGGCCACGGGGGACGGCATCGCCTGCGCCTATCGCTCCGGCGCCGAGGTGCGCGACCTCGAGTTCGTGCAGTTCCACCCCACGGTGCTCTACATCGCGGGGGCGGAGCGGAAGCTCATCTCGGAGGCCGTCCGGGGGGAGGGCGCGGTGCTCCGGAACCTGGCCGGGGAGCGGTTCCTCGCGGACCGCGTGCCGGGAGCCGAGCTGGCGCCCCGGGACGTGGTCTCCCGCGAGATCGTGCGGGAGATGGTGGCCCGCGGCGACACCCACGTGCTGCTCGATCTGCGCGGTCTGGGCGCCTCGCGCATCGCGGAGAGGTTCCCGGGGCTGGCGGCGACCTGCGCCTCGTTCGGCATCGATCCCGCCACCACCCCCATTCCCGTTCGACCCTCCGCCCACTACACCATCGGGGGCGTCGCCGTGGACGGGGACGGAGCCACCACCGTGGGGCGGCTCTTCGCCGCCGGGGAGGTGACCGCCTCGGGGCTCCACGGGGCGAACCGCCTGGGGTCGAACAGCCTCCTCGAGGGCCTGGTGTACGGGTCGCGCGCCGGAGACCGGGCGGGGCGGCTGGCCGCGGAGCTCCGGGGGCGGGCGCGCCCCGTGACGGGCTTCCGGGAAGCGGGGCCGCCCCCCGCCCGGGAGGCGATGGACCTTCCCGACATGAGGAACTCCCTGAAGGCGCTCATCGGGAGGGAGGCGGGCATCCTCCGGAGCGGCGAGCGCCTGCGGAGGGCGCTGGCCACGGTGGAGGCCTGGGGCACGTACGTCCTGCCGCGCCGGTTCGATGCCTCCGCGGGGTGGGAGCTGCAGAACATGATGATCCTGGGCCGCCTGCTTCTCGAGGCCGCTCTCCGGCGGGAGGAGTCCCGCGGAGCCCACTTCCGGGAGGACTTCCCGCGGCGGGACGACCGGCGCTGGCGAGGACACCTCGCCTTCCGGCGCGGCCGCGGGATCGCGTTCGAGCCGCTGGACGGAGAGGCGGGGGCCTGATGGACGCGGGGCGGAAAAGAGAGCGGGGCGAGAGAAGCCTCCTCGTGGGCCTGGTCCTCCCCCAGGACGAGCCGGGATACGAGAAGCCGCTGGCGGAGCTGGCCCGGCTCGCCGAGACGGCGGGGGCGGTGGTCGTGGACCGCGTGGTGCAGAAGCGCCGGCGCGTTCATCCCGCCACCTTCGTGGGGCGGGGAAAGGCCCGGGAGATCCGCGAACTCGTGGAGGCCTTCGGCATCGATCTCGTCATCTTCGATCACGATCTCTCTCCGGCGCAGGGCCGGAACCTGGAGAAGATCCTCGACGTGAACGTGATCGACCGCTCCGAGCTGATCCTCGACATCTTCGCCACCCGGGCCCGCACCCGGCAGGCGCGGGTCCAGGTGGGCCTCGCCCAGCTGGAGTACCTGCGTCCCCGGTTGCGGCGGATGTGGACCCACCTCGACCGGCAGCAGGCGGCGGGCTCCGGCCGGGCGGTGGGCATCGGCACGCGGGGACCGGGGGAGACGCAGATCGAGGTGGACCGGCGGATCGTGCGCCGGCGCATCCAGGTGCTGAAGCGGGAGCTCGAGGAGATCGAGCGGCAGAGGAACACCCGGGCCGCGGGCCGCCGGGGCTTCTTCACCGTTTCCCTGGTGGGCTATACCAACGCCGGGAAGTCCACGTTGCTCCGCTGTCTCACGGGGGCGGAGACGCTGATCGAGGACCGGCTGTTCGCCACCCTGGACACGAAGACGCGGGCCTGGAACCTGCCCGGTCGCAAGCGGGTCTTCCTCTCCGACACGGTGGGCTTCATCCGGGGGCTCCCGCACCATCTCGTGGCCTCCTTCCACGCCACCCTGGCGGAGACGCGGGAGGCCGACCTGCTCCTCCACGTGGTGGACGCCTCGAATCCGGACGCCTCGGCCCAGATGGCGACCGTGGAAGAGGTGCTGCGGGAGGTGGGGGCCGCGCACATTCCCCGCATCACGGTCTGGAACAAGGTCGATCTCCTCCCGGACCGGATGGCCCTCCAGCTTCTCGAGGGACCTCACCGGAAGGGACTTCCCCTCTCGGCGCTGACGGGCGAAGGGGTGCCGGACCTGGAGGCGGCGGTTCTGGAGGTGCTCGACGCCGCGCAGGTGACGGTGGAGGTGCTGGCGCACCCCGGTGACGGGCGATTGCTCGCGTTCCTCGCCGAGAAGGGGAGCATCCTGAGGCGCGAGTACCGCGGCGGCGAGGAGGTGAGGATCGTGGCCCGGCTGCCCCGCCGCTACGCCGGGGGCTTCCGGCGCCTGGAGTGACCGCCGTCCTCCCCCCCGGGAACCGCGGAGCGGGGGGCGCGCCGGCGCGCGCCCGCGGCGGGGGATGGGGAGCACGTCTCCCGGGCGG